>JALHHV010000111.1:0-5493 GCA_022837365.1 Desulfovibrio sp.
GCCGGTTTCCGCACCGTGCTGGCCGACCTGACCTACCGCGACTTCCTGTGGGGCACGCCGGAGCATGCCGCCCACCATCACAGCGCCCTCGCCCCGGCCTGCCCGCCCCGCCTGGCGGACGGCATCCTGCTCTGCCTGCACAGCTTCACCAAATTCTTCCATTGCACCGGGATACGCCTGGGCTACCTGACCGGTCCGCAGGCCCTGCTGGACCGCTTGCAAGCGCAGCGCCCGCCGTGGATGGTCTCCCCCTTCGCAGAGGCCATGGGCAGGCGCTTCCTGCGCGCCCTGCCGGACTACCGGGCGCACCTTGCCGCCCTGCGCGCCGACCGCGCCGCCCTGCTCCGCGACCTGCGCGCGGCGCAACTGTTCGATCCCCGCGCCACCGACGCGGGACCCAGCTTCGTGACCTGCCGCCTGTACGACGAACTGCTGCGGAACGGCGTCACGTCGGAAATGGTGCGCCGCGAACTGCTGCGGTCCGGCATGCTTGTCCGGGCCTGCGACAACATACCCGGCATGCCCCCCGGCCACATAAGAATGCAGGTCCGCCGCCCAAGCGACAACGAACGGTTGCTGCAACACATCGCATCGCTGTCTTTCGCGCCGCATGCAGTGACGCAACAGGGCGCATGAATCTCCCGAAGGCGCGCCTTGCGTCGCCACGCCGCGCACGGGATGCGGCGCATCTCCGCGCCGCGTGGCGCAATGGACTTTCCGCACGATATCCCGTAACACGGGTGCGTCACGGCCCGGAACCGCTCCGGCCTTCCGGCCCGCATGCCGCCCCCGCCAGCGCGGGAACGGCGCCTTGCTCCGGCATGATCACCCTACTCGCATCCGTGGCGGCCCCAGCGTGAGCAACGAGATAAAATACACCTTCGCTCCGGCGTTCGCCCGCGCGGTCGTGGACCTGCTGCGCGCCGTGTGCCGCCCCGACCCCGAATTTCCCGCGGCGGACGTCTTTTCGCTGTACTACGACACGCCGGACCTGGACCTGCTGGAAGAAAAGCGCAACAGCGACTACCTGAAGACCAAGATCCGCTGCCGCTGGTACGGCGCCGTGGCGGGAACGGAAATGGGGCGCGCCGTGTTCATCGAGGCCAAGCGCAAGGAAGGCGCGGCCCGCGACAAGGCCCGCGTGCTGCTGCCCATGGACGGCGCCACCCTGTGGAACACTCCACTGACCGCCCCCGAACTGCACCGCCTGCTGGAACACCTGGCCGAGGCGGGCATTCCGTTTCCCCGGCCCATCTTTCCCATGTTCATCCTGCGCTACACCCGCCACCGCTTCATCGACCCGGCCAGCGGGGCGCGCATCGCCGTGGACGCGGGCATTCACGTGCCCAGGGCCAACCCGGCCTTCATCCCCCGGCACAACCCCACCCCCCTGCCGGTGGCCGTGCTGGAGGTGAAGGGCGGCCTGCGCGAGATGCCGCGCCCGCTCCAGGCCGCAAGCACCTTCCACTTCCGGCGGGAAACGTTTTCCAAGTACCTCGCATGCCACGACATGCTGTTCTGTTCCACCGGGGTGCCGGGCGGCTACACATGCTTCGCCCCGGCGGCGCCGCCTCGCAGCCGCGCCTGACGCCTTTCCCGCCGCCCCAGGACAGCCCCGAACACCCGACCTTCGAACACCTCACCTCCAGACAAGGCCGTCATCCCCATGGTTGAATCACTTTTCGACGTTCTCGGCAGTTCCTACCAGGCACTGGTCGCCGTGACCGGCTTCGGCTCCAAGCAGGCGGCGAACATCGGCGCGGGCACCTTCCTGCTGGCCCTGCTGATCTCCCTGCTCACCTCGCAGTACACCGCGCTGCTGTACTCCCGCTTCTACGAAAACCGGGGCACGGGCAGCCTGGTCCACCGCAGTTTCCTGCTGCTGGGGCCGTCCATCACCGCCATCTTCATCTGCGTGCAGTTCTCGCTGCCGCTGTCCCTGGGCCTGCTCGGCGCGCTGTCCATCATCCGCTTCCGTACCCCCATCAAGGAACCGGAAGAGGTGGGCTTCATCATGGTGAACATCGCCACCGCCATCTGCTGCGCCACCCTGAACATCGTCATCCTGGCCCTGTTCCTGGGCGTGATCACCGCCGGGCTCGTGCTGGTGCACCGCTTCCGCCGCAACCGGGTGGCGCGGCGCAGTGGCACGGCGGTCATCGCCTACCCGGCCTCCGAGCGCGAGGCCGACGCGGCCATGCTGCCCGCCCTGCGCGAAAGCCTGCCGGAACTGACCGTGGCCAGCATTTCCGGCGACGGCGAGCGGCGCACCATCGTCGCCACCTTCGCCCGCTCCGACGAAACCCTGGTGCAGCGCCTGACCACGCTGGCCGGCGGGCTTGCCCCCCACGCGGAAATCAATGTCTATTTCGACCACGCGGCCCGGTAGCGCCCAGCCCCCCGCCCCGGGGCCACACTCCGGCGCGGACCGCATCTCCCGCGTTCCCCACGCTCCCCACATTCCGTTGTGGGCGGCGGCGCTGTTTCTGGCGGCCCTGCTCTGCGCGGGCCTGCTGCTGGAACGTTCCCCCGCCCTCCGGCAGTACCGCGCCGTATCGCTGGACATCGCCACCAGCAAGGATTCGCTGGGTTCCCCCCGAAAGCGGCAACTGCTCACCGAACTGGGCCTGCCCGACGTGCACGCCGTATCGCCCGAGCACCGCGACCAGGTCGAACGGCTGCTCGGCGAGGCGCGCGGCGACATATCCCCCGCCCTCATCGCCAGCGGCTGGCCGGTGGTCGCCATCCGCACGGACGAGGAGAACCTTTCCGACCCGGAAATCGGCATCGTCGCCAATCCGGAAGAGCGGGGCATCGCCTGGGAGCGCCTGTCTTCCATGGTCTTCTACAAGGACGGGCAGGAGCGGCTCGCCACCGGCGCGGGACTGCGCATCCACGGCGGCGGGTCGCGCAAGGACGGCATAGCCTTCCGCCTGTACTTCCGGAACTCGTACGGTCAGTCCCCCATCCCCGCGGACACGTTCTTTCCCGGCGTCGAAGGCAGCCTGAAGCGCATCGTCCTGCGCAAGGAAAAAATGCCCCGTCCCGGCTTCGTCTGCATGCTGGGCTTCGACGTCATGGCCAGGCTGGGGGCGCAGGTTCCGCACTTCGTGCCCGCCATTTACCTGATCAACGGCAAGGAAATGGGGATTTCGCTGCTGTGCGAACACATCAGCGTCAATGGCTGGCGCCGCAAGCTCGGCCACAACGACTTTCTGCTCTACAACATCCGCAAGAGCAACGACCGCAAGGAATTCGCCGCATTGCGCGAGCTGTACCTGTGGGCCCGGCTGATGCCCGCGCCGCTCACCATGCAGCAGGTGGAACGCCGGATGGACCTGCGCAGCATGTGCGCGATCATCTTCGGTTCGATGTATCTGGGAGCCAACGACTGGGACCAGGGGGCCTTCCTGCTCGACAGGGCGCAGCCCGACCCGGTCTGGATGAACATCGCGTGGGATCTGGACCAGGCTTTCCAGCACCTGTCGCCCACCGCGCCGCTGGAAAAGCGGCCCGGCTGGAAGTTCGCCATGGACGAGGCCAAGGCGGTGCGCATGCGCCTGTTTCTGCGCCTGTGGAAGGAAGCGCCCGAATTCAGGACCTGGTTCCTGCGGTACATGGCCGATGCCCTGAACCACACGCTGCATCCTTCCGAGCTGGAACGCATGATTGCCCCGTATGTGGCGATGGAACGGCAACTGGGGCGTGAGATGTTCGACCAGGATCTGGCCGCGGCGATGCTTGCGGCCCGTCCCGTGCAGGTCATGGAAGAAACCGTGCGCGACCTCGGCGCGCCCGCATGGTCCGCCGTGCGCATCAGTTCGCCCTGCCCGGTGCGCATCGACGGCATGGCTGACTACACCGAGTACACGGGGCGCTATTTCATGGGTCAGACCGTGCGCCTGCACGCCATGCCGCCCGCCGGGAAACGGTTTTCGCACTGGGAGGTGGACGGCGCCCGGCGCGACGGCCCGGACATGGAACTGGCCGTCGAGGGCCCCATGGCCGTCCGCGCCGTGTTCACCGATGCGTGACGCCGCTTCCCGCCCCTAGCACCGCGTACATCTCGTCCACCCCATCCAGCAATACCTCGCAGGCGGCGTCCAGGTCGTGCGCCGAAATGAACCCCGCGTCCACGGCGTCGCCGTCCAGCGGCTGCACGCAGTCGTCGCCGGTGCCGCCGATGCCGAAGGCCTTCACCGCCTCGTCGGCCAGGTGCACCAGCAACGCCTCGTCGCTGGCCGGGGCCTCGGACGGGGCATGATGATGGCACACCGCATCCAGCAGCACGGGGGGCAGGTTCCAGCGGCGCAGCAGGGCCGCGCCCAGTTCGCCGTGGGTCAGGCCCAGTTCCGCCCGTTCCGCCTCGGTCAGCGACAGCCCCTGGTCGAGGCAGCGGTCCAGCACCCGTTCCGCCCCGGCGGGCCACACGGCGCAGATGGCCAGCCAGCCCATGTCGTGCAGCAGCCCGGCCACGAAATAGCGCTCCGGGTCGTCGCGCCCCAGCCGCGTGGCCAGGGCGCGCGCCGTGAGCGCCGTGGCCACCGAATGCAGCCAGAAATCGTGCAGGTTGACCACGTGGGGCGGCCGTTCGCGGAACAGCCCCAGCACGAAGGTGCCCAGGGCCAGAGAGGTCACCCGGCGCGTGCCCGCCGCCGCCACGGCGCGGCTTACCGTTTCCACCGGCGCGCGAAAGCCGAACAGCGGCCCGTTGACCAGCCGCAGCAGCGAGGCGGCAAGGCGGGGGTCCTTGGAGATGATGGCCGCCAACTCCTCGTACGAGGGCTCCTCGCGCTCCATGGCGTGCTGCAACTCCAGGAACACCTGCGGCAGGGCGGGCAGGCGGGCGTGTTCGGCCAGCCCGTCAAGGTCGCCGGGAACCAGGCCGGTGTTGGCCTCGTGGCTCACCTCGGGCGGCAGCGGCATGCGCGGGGCGGGCAATTCGCAGGTGGCCCCTTCGCGCAGGGACCGCACCAGCGCTTCCACCGCCCTGCGCCTGAGCAGCGCCAGCAGCGGATGCGCAGCGCCCGAAAGCCGGAACCGCCGCGCCACCGCCTCCTCGGCGGCCTCCTGCACGTCGCGGCCGCAACCGCCCGGCATTCCCGGCCCCATTGCCTGCGCCACGTTCACCCCCGGATGGAATACAGGATATGAAATCGCCCACTCGACTTTCTCATACGCCAATTGCCACTGGAGGCAAATACCCGCGCGCGCCGGCCGCGTGCCCCGCAATTCCGCCATTGCCCGAAAATGCCAAAACCCCGGTGAGGGGAACACCGGGGTTTTGTCGGAATGAAGCGACTGAATCATAAGTCCGGGCGCGAGGGAACGCACGGACTCGGCACCGAAAAGAACGGCAGCACCGTCTTTCGTGACGTACTAAAGCACAACCCGTGCCAGACCGGTGACAACCCTCCGGAACCACGGCGGACAAGGGTTTGCCGCGCTCCATGCCCGCCATGGCTGTTACGAAATTTCGTTGTTGACGAAATT
>JALHHV010000111.1:5523-6202 GCA_022837365.1 Desulfovibrio sp.
TGCCAGACCGGTGACAACCCTCCGGAACCACGGCGGACAAGGGTTTGCCGCGCTCCATGCCCGCCATGGCTGTTACGAAATTTCGTTGTTGACGAAATTCCGTAACGATATATCGTAGGAGCATTCCCGCAGGCCCCCATCCCCCCATTCCAGAGGTCTTCCCATGTCCGCCGACGCTCCGGCCTCCCTCCGCTCCCCGGTCCGCCCGGAACCCGCCCTGACCCACTCGGTGCTCCAGCAGTTCGACATCAGCCCGTTCCTGGACATGATGCTCAACGTGGCCCAGGAACGCACCGTGGAGGGCCTTCTGGAACTGACACACCGCGTCAACCGGGGCACCCACGTCATGTGCGGGTGCATCTGGTTCGTGGACGCGCCGCCACCGGCCGCCGGGGCCCCGTCCGGTCCCGCATCCGGTAGAGACGGCGAGGGCGACCATGTCCTGCGCCTGATGACCGTGGCCGGGCACACCGTGACCCCGGTGCGCGACTGGCACCACGCCGAGGGCTCCTACGCCATGGTGCCGCTGACCGAACCGCTGGTGGGCCAGGTGGCCGCGCGCGGCGAGCCCGCGTGGGCCGCATCGCCCGAGGAATGGACCCGCCCGGCCTGGGCCGTGGACGAATCCATCCATGCCTACGCCGCCTATCCGTTGCAGTTCAAGGGCGACCTGATCGGG
>JALHHV010000112.1 GCA_022837365.1 Desulfovibrio sp.
AGCGAGCGTGGATGACCCCCGCTCGCGCGGGGACGACGCCGTGGGTGACCCCACCGCCCGGGTGGCCTACGGATGACCCCCGCTCGCGCGGGGACGACGTGTGCCCCTGCACACTATTGGGCATGAGCACAGGATGACCCCCGCTCGCGCGGGGACGACGGGGTGGGCGCGAACGGGGCGATGGTGCTGCCGGGATGACCCCCGCTCGCGCGGGGACGACCTGGTGACCCTGGCCGCCGACCTGGCCGCCACGGGATGACCCCCGCTCGCGCGGGGACGACGGGGCCCTAACCCTGGACGCGGTGTACCGCGCGGGATGACCCCCGCTCGCGCGGGGACGACGGTAGTGACCCAGCCCGGAGGAGCAGGGACAGAGGATGACCCCCGCTCGCGCGGGGACGACTCGGTGCCAACGTGGCCGGCATCGTCATTCATAGGATGACCCCCGCTCGCGCGGGGACGACTGTAGTGCATCGTGATCTCCTCACTCGGTGCCAGGATGACCCCCGCTCGCGCGGGGACGACCGTCGCTTCCCTCGGTCGTCGCTAACGTGCTCGGGATGACCCCCGCTCGCGCGGGGACGACCGCGAGGCCTTCACGGTTTGGATGCGCGGCTAGGGATGACCCCCGCTCGCGCGGGGACGACATCGTGGCGATCGCGGAGGCAATCGCGGAGGCAAGCTCGGTGGTGGGATGACCCCCGCTCGCGCGGGGACGACCTCATCGACCCGAAGCGGGTGGAGCTCTCCCAGGGATGACCCCCGCTCGCGCGGGGACGACCCTGGCCGCCCATGCGGTCACATCCTCGTAGCTGGATGACCCCCGCTCGCGCGGGGACGACTTCGCCTTCCTGCACACGTCGCACCGGCACCCGGGATGACCCCCGCTCGCGCGGGGACGACGTCAGCGAGCGCTGCGCGGCGTACCCCATCGCGGGATGACCCCCGCTCGCGCGGGGACGACGAGGACCTGGACCAGGCGACGATCGACCTGATCGGATGACCCCCGCTCGCGCGGGGACGACGAGGACCTGGACCAGGCGACGATCGACCTGATCGGATGACCCCCGCTCGCGCGGGGACGACATGGGCAGTACAGATCCGGCGTCCACCTGATCCGGATGACCCCCGCTCGCGCGGGGACGACTTGACGTCGTCCCCGACCTTGTCCCCGGTGGCCGGATGACCCCCGCTCGCGCGGGGACGACCGGATCGCGCCGGCCAGCTCGATGATCTCCTCCGGATGACCCCCGCTCGCGCGGGGACGACCGAGTACGAGCCCCACGCGCCGCCCCACTTGCAGGATGACCCCCGCTCGCGCGGGGACGACGTGCCTCAAAACATCGTCGGCTGTGGTCGTGGGGGATGACCCCCGCTCGCGCGGGGACGACTCTATCACGGCCCCAACCACCCACTCCTGCGAGGGATGACCCCCGCTCGCGCGGGGACGACCGTGTGCGACGCGGGGGCGTAGGACCCTGCCGGGGATGACCCCCGCTCGCGCGGGGACGACTGAATGGCAGCGCTGATCCCGTAGGAGTGGTTGGGATGACCCCCGCTCGCGCGGGGACGACCTCGCGTCCATCGTGGAGGAGTAATCATGACGTGGATGACCCCCGCTCGCGCGGGGACGACGGGCCGTGGGAGGCCGTGAATCTCGCCGGCTACGGATGACCCCCGCTCGCGCGGGGACGACCGCGCCATGCAGTCCTGGCTGCGCGGCCTGAAAGGATGACCCCCGCTCGCGCGGGGACGACCCCACGAACCACCCCAACATCGCACCGCAGGGGGGATGACCCCCGCTCGCGCGGGGACGACGTCAGCGAGTGCTGCGCGGAGTGCCCCACCGCGGGATGACCCCCGCTCGCGCGGGGACGACGCGCCGCCGAGAGCAGCGGGAGCACGTCGTCGGGATGACCCCCGCTCGCGCGGGGACGACGTGCCCGTACCTGTCCGCCACGGCCACCAGCAGGGATGACCCCCGCTCGCGCGGGGACGACCACCCGGCGTAGTGCTCCCGTGGGATCACCCGCGGATGACCCCCGCTCGCGCGGGGACGACACCCCGAAACTCGCCGAGTGCACCCCCGCCAGCGGATGACCCCCGCTCGCGCGGGGACGACTCCCTCACCGACGACGGGCCCTCTCGGATCGAGGGATGACCCCCGCTCGCGCGGGGACGACCGCGCCGACCGTGCGAGCAGTTTCTAGGAAGGCGGATGACCCCCGCTCGCGCGGGGACGACTGCCTCAACCGTCTCGGCTGGCGCCGGATCGGCGGATGACCCCCGCTCGCGCGGGGACGACATGGAGCCCAGCTCCTGCGCCTCGGAGGGTTCGGGATGACCCCCGCTCGCGCGGGGACGACCTCGCGGGGGATGGGCCAGTGGTCTACCTGCCAGGATGACCCCCGCTCGCGCGGGGACGACGCGCACTTCGATCAGGTCCCCCTGGACTACGGGGGATGACCCCCGCTCGCGCGGGGACGACGGATGCGAAAGGCCCCGACAGAATCGGGGCCTCGGATGACCCCCGCTCGCGCGGGGACGACCTTCTTCCCGGCCTTGTCGGTGTTTCGCGACGGATGACCCCCGCTCGCGCGGGGACGACCCGCTCCCACGTGATTGCATAATGCTGGAACTCGGATGACCCCCGCTCGCGCGGGGACGACGTCTCATTCCACCCACTCCTCCTCGTGGCGTTGGGATGACCCCCGCTCGCGCGGGGACGACGAGTAGATGCGGTGCCAGCAGGTCACCATACCCGGATGACCCCCGCTCGCGCGGGGACGACCGCCGCCCCCATCTCGACCCGCATGCCCTGACCGGATGACCCCCGCTCGCGCGGGGACGACCCACTCGGTCCCGCCGTGCGTGCCGGACTTGACGGATGACCCCCGCTCGCGCGGGGACGACATCTGCCCGATCGGGTGGGCGTCGGCCGTCGCCGGATGACCCCCGCTCGCGCGGGGACGACTCGGGGTGGATGTAGTAGCGTGAGCCGGATCTCGGATGACCCCCGCTCGCGCGGGGACGACGTCCACGAGATCGGCCGAATCATGGACGGAGACGGATGACCCCCGCTCGCGCGGGGACGACGCGGCCACCTGCCGGAGCGAGAGGCGCGCGGCCGGATGACCCCCGCTCGCGCGGGGACGACCTCGGCCCCGTGGGTGAGAGCGGCGGTCAGTCCGGATGACCCCCGCTCGCGCGGGGACGACTCGGTGGACGGCACGTTCGCGCGTGCTGACCCGGGATGACCCCCGCTCGCGCGGGGACGACGAGTACGTTGTCTCCCGCGTGGAGCGCTCCCTCGGATGACCCCCGCTCGCGCGGGGACGACAATACCTCAGTGAGCGTGTCAGTGAACACGCTCGGATGACCCCCGCTCGCGCGGGGACGACAGCATCTCGGAGACGGCGGTGACCACGGCCGGGGGATGACCCCCGCTCGCGCGGGGACGACCGTCACGGGCGAGATCAACGCTCTCAAGGGACGGGATGACCCCCGCTCGCGCGGGGACGACATCGACTCCGACGAGCAACTCAGTGTGGCCGCGGGATGACCCCCGCTCGCGCGGGGACGACCTCGTCGCCGTGTTTGTTCACCTGGCGGGCGAGGGATGACCCCCGCTCGCGCGGGGACGACCATCCGGGCGTGCTGGGACCTCGGCGGAGACGCGGATGACCCCCGCTCGCGCGGGGACGACTCCGCCACCGTGGGCGCCAGCGAGGTCGGGGCGGGATGACCCCCGCTCGCGCGGGGACGACGTCTACACCGCGTCCGTCAAGGCGTGGCAGGCCGGATGACCCCCGCTCGCGCGGGGACGACGGCGGGACGGGAACGTACAACGGGTCGGGGACCGGATGACCCCCGCTCGCGCGGGGACGACCCGCTACGGGATCGAGGAGGAGGCGCTGGACCGGGATGACCCCCGCTCGCGCGGGGACGACGACAAGGCCACCCCCGCCGACCTGGCCGTGTTCGGATGACCCCCGCTCGCGCGGGGACGACTCCGGGCAGACTGTTCACCCGGACGTTCTGGACGGATGACCCCCGCTCGCGCGGGGACGACACGGCCGCCATCGTCCGCTTCGCTCAAGGTCGCGGATGACCCCCGCTCGCGCGGGGACGACGAGACATAGAGAGTCCCTCTCTGCTAGTGCGGAGGATGACCCCCGCTCGCGCGGGGACGACTCGTGTCGAGGCTTGAAACAGCAGCAGTTTTGCGGATGACCCCCGCTCGCGCGGGGACGACGCTATCAGCGGCGGCCGCCATCATGGCGATGGAGGATGACCCCCGCTCGCGCGGGGACGACCGCACTTATCGGTGGGGCCTATCGCCTAGTGTCGGATGACCCCCGCTCGCGCGGGGACGACTCGGGGCGTATGCAAGCACGGCGGCGCGGTGGCGGATGACCCCCGCTCGCGCGGGGACGACTCGAGGGATGCAACCGGGGCCGGGCCTACCCTCGGATGACCCCCGCTCGCGCGGGGACGACTAGGCGACGACGGCGGACTCGTGGGCGGTGCCCGGATGACCCCCGCTCGCGCGGGGACGACACGAGGACCTCCTCCACGGCCTCACGGAGGACCGGATGACCCCCGCTCGCGCGGGGACGACGTCTCCACGGGCTTCGTCCGTCCGGCGTAGGTGGGATGACCCCCGCTCGCGCGGGGACGACACCCCCAAGGACCCCCGACCGATGACAACGACCGGATGACCCCCGCTCGCGCGGGGACGACGCCACGTCGGTCTTCATGTTGTCCCACGCGGCCGGATGACCCCCGCTCGCGCGGGGACGACGGGATCGTCGCCGGCGTCAAGATCACCCAATTCGGATGACCCCCGCTCGCGCGGGGACGACACCTTGAGCTTGGCCCCGTACTTGGCTTCCCAGGGATGACCCCCGCTCGCGCGGGGACGACGTGTCCAAGGACGGCGCCGCCGCGCTCGACGACGGATGACCCCCGCTCGCGCGGGGACGACGGGCTCACCCACGCCCACGCGCTCTCCATGCTGGGATGACCCCCGCTCGCGCGGGGACGACCCGTTCGGTGACCGTGAGCGGGCCATTCTGGACGGATGACCCCCGCTCGCGCGGGGACGACGTCGTTGACGTCGATGCCGTACCGTGCGCGCACGGATGACCCCCGCTCGCGCGGGGACGACTCCACCGCGTTGCGGTGCCCGTTCCTGGTGGCCGGATGACCCCCGCTCGCGCGGGGACGACTCCGCCTCGACAGGGCAGCGGGCGCACACCTTCGGATGACCCCCGCTCGCGCGGGGACGACCCGGACTCCCAGATGTCTGCCGTCGCCGGGAGCGGATGACCCCCGCTCGCGCGGGGACGACCCCTGTTCTGAGCCGTTCTAGCCGTATCCCGGACCGGAGTTCCGCAGCTGGTAGGCATTTCGGGGGTGTTCGGGGGTAGCTGATCGGCGGGATTCCGCGGTTCTTGGTGCCGGCGGGAGTTCAAACGTGTGTCACGCTGACTGGCGCCCCGATGTGTGGTTGGCTGTGGGCATGTACCTGCGGGAGACGAGGCGGACGAACAAGGACGGCACGGTGGTGCGGTACCTGCAACTCGCCCACAACGAACGCCACCCGGTCACCGGGGCGCCCACCGCGAAGGTGATCCACAACTTCGGGCGGGCGGACCAGGTGGACCGGGACGCGCTGGCTCGGCTGGTGTCCTCCATCTCGAGGGTGCTGGGCCCCGAGCAGCAGGTGGTCAACTCGGCGCAGGCCGCGGGTGCCGGTGAGGTCGAGGTGTTGGAGTCCCGCCGGATGGGTGGGGCCTGGATCCTGGACAGGGTCTGGGAGCGTCTGGGCATCGGGACCGCGATCCGCCGGGCCGCGAAGGGCCGGAAGCTGGATCCCGACGTGGTGGAGCGGGTGCTCTTCGCGCTGGTGGCGCAACGAGCCCTGGAGCCGGCCTCGAAGCTCGCCGCCACCCGGTGGGTGGGCGAGCGGGTCTGGATCGAGCACCTGCCCGCCCTGTCCGATGACCAGGCCTACCGGGGCATGGACTTCCTGCTGGACGCTCTTCAGGAGATCGCCGCCGAGGTGTTCAACACCGTGGCCACCCTGTTGAACCTGGACCTGGACATCGTGTTCGTGGACACCACGTCCACCTACTTCGAATCGGATCGGGAGGACGAGCACTCCGAGACCGCCGCGGCAGCCACCGATGACGAGGTGTCCAACCCGACCGAGTCCGGGGTGCGGGCGTTCGGGCACTCCAAGGACCACCGGGAGGACCTGCCCCAGGTGGTCATCGCGATGGCCGTGACCCGCGACGGGGTCCCGGTCAGGTGCTGGACCTTCCCCGGGGACACCCCGGACACCTCCATCATCCGCACCATCAAGGACGACCTGGCGGGGTGGAACCTGCACCGCATGGTCTGGGTCGCCGACCGCGGCTTCGCCTCACAGACCAACCGGGCCTACCTGACGCGCGGGGGTGGGCATTACATCCACGCTGAGAAGCTGCGCCACACCAACACCGAGGCTGCCGCGGCGTTGGCCCGTCCCGGCCGGTACAAGGCCGTGGCCGACAACCTCCGGGTGAAGGAAGTCCACGTCGCCCCCGGCGGCAAGGGCGACGGCGACGCGGGAGCCCGCGCGGTCCGGTTCGTCATCTGCCACAACCCCGAACAAGCGGACCGGGACGCCGCCGTGCGCGCCAACCTCGTGTCTCATCTCGAAGGGTTGATCGCCGGGTCCGACGGGTGGACACCACGGAAGCGGGACGAGTTCGTCGGGTCGTTGAAGGGCAAGCCCGGCCTGAAGAGGTTCCTGCGCCGCACCCCCTCCGGGTTGCTGCGCATCGACCACAAGGCCATCAAGACCGAATCCCACCTGGACGGCAAGTGGCTGCTCCGCACCTCCGACCCCACCCTCACAACCGAGGACCTCGCAGCGGCCTACAAGCAACTCCTCCAAGTGGAGAACGGGTGGCGCGACATGAAAGGCCACCTCGGACTACGCCCGGTGTTCCACCACCGTCAAGACCGCATCCGCGCCCACGTCCAACTCTGCGCCCTCGCCCTCCTGCTGATCCGGGTGGTTGAGAACACCACCGGG
>JALHHV010000113.1 GCA_022837365.1 Desulfovibrio sp.
CACCTTCCGCATCGGGCGCGACCAGGTGGGCACGGTAAAGGCCCTGATGGACCCGGACGGCAAGGTGGTGAAACGCCTGGAGCACGACAGCTTCGGCAACCTCCTGCTGGACACCTGCCCGTATTTCTACCTGCCGCTAGGCTTTGCCGGGGGGCTGGTGGACCGGCATACCGGACTGGTGCGCTTCGGCTTCCGCGACTACGACCCGCGCGCCGGACGCTTCACCGCGCCCGACCCCTTGGGCGACACCGGCGGCGACCACGACCCCTACGACTACTGCGTGGACGATCCGGTCAGCGCCTTCGACCCGCTGGGGCTTGAAGGGGCAGGAATTGCCCGCAATGTCGCCCCGTTTTGGGCTCCTTATGGCTCCAAAGAAAAGCAACGTGTGCAAGAAATCCTTGGAGACAAGGGACAGGAGCTTCGCAAGGGCATGAAGAGCATCCAGGCACTGGATGAAGCAACATCCCCCATCTCATGGGGATTCGCCGTGCCTGATCTGGTAGACGCGGTTCTGCAAGAAACAAAACGAATATGGAGAGAAATCGATCACCCACGCGACAAGAATACAGGGAAATTTATCGATAAATAACGGAAAAGCGGCGTCACCGAGCGCCGCTTTTTTTTCCACTTTTCAACAATGCTCCATAAACACACAGCACTAAAAAATAGAAAATGAGCATTGCCCCTTTTAATGCCTTGTTTATATCCAAAGGATCATTCCAAAACCATAGTATATTGAAAGGAATCATGTTCAGACCAGGAATCCTTCCGGGGACACCAGAATAGAATGAGATGACAAACAAGGTTGCCGCATAAGAAACAACAATTTTCAACCCCAATGTTCTGAATTTGGTATGCCTCAAGGCGAACGCGGCGAGCCCGAAGACAACTGCCCGTATCAGATGCGCCACAACTACATATACAGTTCTGATGCTATGAGAAGCATTAAACAAATCCCAAACCAAATAATCGACAATCACGAAAACCAACAACAGCACGACAATCGCATTTTTTCTGAACGTGCTCACGCGTCCCCCTGCAAATCTAAATTTCACAGCCATGCATTCCCATTTTGTATATTTGACAATGCGATAACACAAGCCAACAATCCATGCCCCTGAGAAACAAAAAACGCATACCCGCGAATAACCCGTCCCGACCTGCGCCGGTACCGCCAATACTGGAAGTCACCCCTGACATGCGATATGACTTGGCGACTTCCGGCACCCACAGGCAGGGTTCTCATGCGCATGCTCCGTTGCTTCCTGTTCACGGTCACGCTGGCATTCTGGCTGGTTCCCGGCGCACTCCACGCCGAAAAGATGCCCCAGGCCAACCCGCCCTATCCCACCATGCCCATGCGGTACGAGGAATGGACGTGGGAGGGCACGGTGGACACCATTCCCACAACGCTGATCATGCGCGGCTGGTCCAACAACGAGGGCAGCTTCGTGGGCAGCGGCGTGTGCATCCCGCAGAAGGGGGTCCCACGTTTCGTCACGGGCGGCATCTTTGCCCTGTGGTGGCCGCTGGCCAAGGGGATGCGCCTTTGGGAGTGCCCGCCCGGCGCGGCGGCCTGCACCCCCTGGTACGGCGACACCTACAGCGAAGACCCCACGGAGTTCCGCGCGCGCGAAGGCTACATCGGCGACACGCCCTCACGGTTCGAGTTGCGCCGTACCCGGCGCGCCGCCCTTGACGCGCCGCCGCCTCCGCCGGTCCGCCCCCTGCCCGTCCCGCCGCAGGCCCTTGCAGGCCCCCGGCGGGGGGACTTGCTGGAGCATCCGGGGCTTGCGCAACAGTTGGCGGGCATGCTGTCTCCCGAACACTACGAGATCGTTCAGGGCATGAGCCAGTGGGAAACAGCCCCCTGCTTCATGGGGTCGCAAGGCAGCCTGCTGTGCGCGGGCACGTCGGACGGATGGCCGTGGTACCGCATCGCCCTGGCCGTAAACCCGCAGGGGCGGGTGGACGTGCTGCTGTACAACTTCTTTTCCTCCCGCGCCGACACATGGCACTACACCAACGACACCCGCGACGTGGCGGCCCTGCCCGGCGACATCAACGAGGCGCTCCGGCTGTGGCCGCTGGAGAGCGACGACCCCGATCCCACGCGCGACGACCTGCCGTGGATGCACCTTGGCCCACTGAGCACCCAGACCTTCCCCATCGTCGCGCCCGCCACCCCCACCGTGCCGGTGCATGGCGAGGAGCGCACCTGGACCGGCACCCTCGACGGCACCCCCGTCACCGTGACCATGCGCGGTCAGGCCGACGCGGAAGGCCGGTTCACGGGGGCCGGCACCGGCATCGAAGAGGGCAGGCCGCCCTTTGCCGTGGCGGGCGCGGTGTTTCCCCATTGGCCGTCCGGCGCGAAGGGCATGTGGCTCTGGGGACGCGCGGACGGCGCGGATCGCTGCCTTCAATGGAACGCCGACGTGCACGGCACGGACTGCACCCGCAACGGCATTGCCCAGTGGCCGCGTCCAGGCGAGGGCGACCGGTTTGCCGACAGGCAGCTTTCGCTGTGCCTGACGGAACGCAAGCCCGCTCCCCTGCCCCCTTCCGAAGCTGTTGCCCCGCAGCCCATGCCCCCGGAAGCCTTCGAAAACGTCATGTATTTCGAAAAGGTGCTCGCCATGCCGGGCATGGCGCAACGCCTGACGGCCCTGCTGCCCCCGCCGCACTACGAACTGCTTTCCACCCTCAGCCTGCTGCCGTTCGACCCGCAAAGCATCCCCGAGCACTACACCGGCGAAGGGGGATGCTGCCTGACCGGTCCCCAGGGGGCGGTGTGCGCGGGCAGCGCCGCATACGACCCGAGCGTGCATCTGGCGCTGTTCGTGAGCCCGCAAGGACGGCTGGACGTGCTGATCCATACTCCGCAGGACGAACGGACACCGCGCGCATGGCACTACACCACTGATGCCGCGAACGCGGCCACCCTGCCCGAACACCTCGACCGCACGCTGGCTCTCTGGGGCATTCCCCGCGACCGCCGCATTTCGTGGATGCATGTATCCGCCGTGCAGCAGGAAACAGCGGACACAACGGCGCAGTCCGTCGCCCGGTAGCGCCGCGGCCGCCGGGACGGAACGTGCCGGAACGTGCCGGAACGCGGGCGGCGGCCCCCCACGGCACGGGCGTGCAGTTCCGCGCCTTGCCAGCCGCGCCGTGCGTGCGGTACATCCCCGCCCATGCCCGCCCGTGACACCTTCCCCCATTCCGCATGCGCCAGCGCCGCCGCTGGCCAGCCGGACGCAGCGCCAGACCGGTCCCCACCCGACGCCGCCCAGCCCCGCGAGTTGCCCACCCCTGCTTTTGCCGCCGCCTTCGCGCAGGCCCTGCTGGGCTGGTTCGCCGTGCACAAGCGGCCGCTGCCGTGGCGGTTCGGCTACGAGCCGTATTCGGTGTGGATTTCCGAGGTGATGCTGCAACAGACGCAGATGGAGCGCGGGGTGGGCTACTTCCTGCGCTGGATGACCCGATTCCCCGACGCGGCCAGCGTGGCCGCCGCCAGTGAGGACGAACTGCTCAAGGTGTGGGAAGGACTGGGCTATTATTCGCGGGTGCGCAACCTGCACAAGGCGGCGAAAGCCCTGGTGGAGCGGCACGGCGGCGAACTGCCCGACGACCCGGAGGCCATCCGCGCGCTGCCGGGCATCGGCCCGTACACGGCCGGGGCCATCGCGGGCATCGCCTTCAACCGCGACGTGACCTGCATCGACGCCAACGTGGAACGGGTGCTCTCGCGGGTGTTCGACATCGACACCCCCGTGCGCGCCCAGCCCGCCGCCGGGCGCATCCGGGCGCTGGCCGCCGCGCTGCTGCCCCCCGGCCGCGCCCGCGACTTCAACCAGGCGCTCATGGAACTGGGCGCGCTGGTCTGCCGCAAGAAGCCGCAATGCGCTTCATGTCCGCTGGCCAGCCTGTGCGAAAGCCTGCGCCTGGGCATTCCCCACGAGCGGCCCGTGCCGGGGCGCAAGCAGCCCATCACCCCGCTGGAGGTGGCCACCGGCGTGCTGGTGCACGGCGGCCGCATCTACATCCAGAAGCGGCCGGACGAGGGCGTGTGGGCCGGGTTCTGGGAATTTCCCGGCGGCTGCGTGGAAAAAGACGAGACGCCGGACGCGGCCATCGTGCGCGAATACGCCGAGGAGACCGCCTTCCGTATCGCGGTGCGCGACAAACTGGCGGTGATCCGCCACGGGTACACCACCTACCGGGTCACCCTGCACTGCTACCTGTGCGCGCTGGACGATGCGCCCGGCGGGGGCAACGGCTGCGGGCCTTCACCGGCGTCCGCGCCGCCCGCTCCGCCGGTTCTCGACGCGGCCACCGAGTACCGCTGGGTGGAATTCGCGGAACTGCCGCGCTTCACCTTTCCGGCCGGGCACCGCAAGCTCATCGACCAGCTGACCACCGACCTGCGCTTCGCGCTGTACCGGTAGCGCATTTTCGCGCGGGGCCGCCTTTCGCCCCTTCGGGCGGCGCGCCCTACGGACGGCGGAACACCACGAAGCGTTCCGTCTCGTCCACCGCGCGCCATTCCCGCCGCACCCGCGCGGGCACGGAATAGCGGGTGCGCTCGTACCCGTCCGGGGCCACGGTGTCCATCTGGTCGCGCTCCATGAACACCACCACGTCGCGGGCCACCAGAAGGCCGTACACCTCGTCCACCCGGCCGTTGATCTCGCCGTCCTGCAACCATTCGGCGGGCAGGGCGGGCCTGTCGCCGGTCAGCAGGTACGCCAGCGGAAAGCCGGGCAGCGTCTTGTAGTTGGCCCCGTACCGCGCGCGCAGTTCGCGCAGGTCGCGCAGGGTGCCCAGCAGGGCGTCGTCCACCTTCACCCCGGACAGGCGCGGGAACACCGCGCCCGCGTCGTGCACCAGCGCGGCGCGGGGAAAGGGCCGCTGCGGGAACACGTAGGGGTACTGGAACCCGGCCCGGAACATAACCAGCCCGCAGGCCAGGGCCACCCACGCCAGCGTGGCCGCCCGGCCGCCCAGGCGCACGTGCGCCAGCATGGCCGCCAGCCACAGCGGCGCGGCGAAGAAGGCCGGGGTCTTGTAGCCCCAACTGATACCCGTGGACCACGCCAGCAACAGCCCCGCGCCCAGCAGCACGGCGGCCCTCCCCGCCGGGGGGATACCGGGGGAAGGCGTGGCCGCCGGGGCGGAAACCGCCTCCGCGCCCACGGCGAAGCGCCCCAACAGGTCGCCGCAACACAGCACGCATACGGCCCCCACGGTCACCAGAAACAGCGGCCAGTCCGCCCCGTAGCCGATCCACGCGCGGGTGGCGGCCACCGTGTACAGGTAGTCCGCCGCCAGCAGCAGCACATACAGCACCAGCGGCTGCACGCCGCCGCGCGGCCTGCCGTCCAGCACCGCCCATGCGCCCCACAGCAGCAGGGCCAGCGCGGGCAGCCGCAACTCCTGCGTCAGGTACACCACGA
>JALHHV010000114.1:0-2538 GCA_022837365.1 Desulfovibrio sp.
CTCGACCTGCGCGGCAAACAGCCCTACGTCATCATGATGGTGGGTCTGCAAGGCTCGGGCAAGACGACCTCGTCGGCCAAGCTCGCCAACCTGCTGCGCAAGCAGAAGATGCGTCCGTACCTGGCCCCCGCCGACGTGTACCGCCCGGCGGCCATCGACCAGTTGCACACGCTGGCCAAGCAACTCGACATCCCGGCCTACCCCTCGGCCACCGGCATGAACCCGGTGGACATCGCGGCGGCCGCCGTGGAAGACGCGCGCGAAAAGCAGTGCAACGTGGTCATCGTGGACACTGCGGGCCGCCTGCACATCGACGAAACCCTGATGCAGGAGCTGGTCTCCATCAAGGGCCGCGTCGAGCCGCAAGAAATTTTGTTCGTGGCCGACGCCATGACCGGCCAGGACGCGGTGACGGTTGCCGAAACGTTCAACGCCGCGCTGGACATTTCCGGCGTGGTGCTCACCAAGATGGACGGCGACGCCCGCGGCGGCGCGGCCCTGTCCATCCGCTCGGTCACCGGCAAGCCGGTGAAGTTCGTGGGCATGGGCGAGAAGCTCTCGGACATCGAGGTCTTCCACCCCGACCGCGTGGCGGGCCGCATTCTCGGCATGGGCGACATGATGACGCTCATCGAGAAGGCGCAGTCCACCATCAAGGCCGAAGAGGCCGAGGAACTGGGCCGCAAGTTCCAGAAAGCGGAGTTCGACCTGGAGGACTTCCGCACCCAGATGCGCCGGCTGAAGAAGCTGGGCTCGCTGGAAGGCATTCTGAAGCTGATTCCCGGCATGGGCGCGCTGCGCGAAAAGCTGGGCGAGATGAACGTGCCGGAAAAGGAGATGGGCCGGGTAGAGGCCATCATCAATTCCATGACCATGCAGGAGCGCCGCAACCCCAAGGTGCTGAACGGCAGCCGCCGCCAGCGCATCGCCAGGGGGTCCGGCACCACCGTGCAGGACGTGAATCAGCTGATCAAGAATTTCGAGCAGATGCGCGACATGATGAAAAAGGTCATGGGCGGGGGCAAGCCCGCGCAGGCCGGAAAGATGCCGCGCATGCCCAGCCGGCGCGGGTGACGGCGAAGCCGCGCCCGGCGGTCCCAACCCCATGTCCAAGACCGCGCTCAAGAAAAAGAAGCAGCTGCGCAAGCAGCAACGCAACAAGAGCAAGAAGCGCTGAGGACGAAAAGCTGCCGGGTGGGAATTCTCGCCCACTTGCGCTTTTCCCGAGATACCATACTATACACAGACTAGTTGGAGACCAAGCCATGTCCGTGAAGCTGAGACTCGCCCGCATGGGCAACAAGAAGCGTGCCTTCTACCGGATCGTCGCCGTCAACAGCGCCGCGCGCCGCGACGGCCGTCCGCTGGAATTCCTGGGCTTCTACAACCCCATGGTGAACCCTGCCGAAGTGAAGATCGACGCCGCAAAGGTGCAGAAGTGGCTGGACCAGGGCGCCGAGCCCACCGACACCGTCCGCGCCCTGCTCAAGCAGCAGGCCGGGTAGTGCGGCGCCGGCTTGCCCGGCATCCCGTCGCGGAGGCGCCTCGCCGGAAGCTGTAATCCTGCGGAACATCCTGTGGAGGTGGCCATGCTGAAGGAACTGGTCGAATACATCGCGAAATCCCTCGTCGACAAGCCGGAAGACGTGCATGTGACGGAGGTCGAGGGCGAACAGACGTCCGTTCTCGAACTGAAGGTAGCGAAGGAAGACCTCGGCAAGGTCATCGGCAAGCAGGGCCGCACGGCGCGCGCCATGCGCACCATTCTGGGCGCGGCTTCCACCAAGGCGCGCAAGCGTTCCGTGCTCGAAATCCTCGAGTAGCCGGCGCTCCTCCCTCCCGGTACGCCACGGCGTGCCGTGGTGGGCACGGTGGGCCACGGTACGGGGACACGCGACAGCAGCCATTAAAACGACTAGCCCGGACGCGCAAGCCGAAGGGCTCTTGTCGCTTGGGCGGCCGGGCACGCGCGCGGCGGGCCGAAACCCGCGGCCCTTTCCCGACGACCTACGGCCATCACCCTCAATCCTCGCACCGGGCGCACATGAGCGACGACTCCTTCATCGAAATCGGCCTCGTCGGCAGGCCGCACGGCCTGCGCGGCGAAGTGGGCGTGGACTTCTGGGCCGATTCGCCCGACCTGTTGCGTGGCGCCCTGTGGCTGCGCCCCGGACGCGGCGCGCCCCGCGCCATGACGGTGGCGGCGGTGCGGCGGCATCAGGGCCGCCCGCTGGTGCTGTTCGAGGGCATCGCCGACCGCAGCGCGGCGGAAACCCTGCGCGGCATGCGCGTGCTGGTGCCCAGGGACCGCCTGCCGGAACTGGACGAGGACGAGGTGTACCTGCACGAACTGCTGGGCCTGCGCGTGCTGCTGCACGACACGGGCGAGGCGTTGGGCACCCTCGACGACGTGCAGATGCCCGGCGGACAGGAGGTGTGGTCCATCCGCACCGCCGACGGCAAGGAAGTGCTGCTCCCCGCCGTGGACGAGTTCGTGGCGTCCATCGACCTCGACGCGCGCGAGGTGCGCATCACCCC
>JALHHV010000114.1:2564-5317 GCA_022837365.1 Desulfovibrio sp.
CGGCGCATAGCGCCAGGCAGCCGCCATGCACTTCACCCTCGTCACCCTGTTCCCGGAATTCTTCGACTCGCCCCTGTCCGCCGGGCTCATGGCCAAGGCGCGCGAGTCGGGCACCGTGGACTTTTCCTTCCGCAACCCGCGCGACGCCGCCACCGACCGTCACCGCACCGTGGACGACCGCCCCTATGGCGGCGGCCCCGGCATGGTCATGCTGCCCGAACCGCTGGCCGTCACCTTGCGGGACATGCAGGCGCAGGCCCCCCTTGGCCGCATCCTGATGATGGCCCCGCGCGGCCGCCGCTTCACCCAGCGGATGGCCCGCGAACTGGCCCGCGGAGAGCGCGTGACCATCCTGTGCGGCCGCTACGAGGGGTTCGACGCGCGCATCGAGGAATTGTTCGACATCGAGCCGGTGTGCGTGGGCGACTTCGTGCTCAACGGCGGCGAGGCGGCGGCGCTGAACGTCATCGAGGCCGTGGCGCGCCTCGTCCCCGGCTTCATGGGCAAGGAGGAGTCGGGCGAGGACGAGAGCTTTTCCGACGGGTTGCTGGAATACCCCCACTACACCCGGCCGGAGGTGTTCGAAGGGCTGCCCGTGCCCGAAGTGCTGCGTTCCGGCGACCACGGCCGCATCGCCGCGTGGCGGCGCGAGCAGTCGCTGGCGGCCACCCTGCGCCTGCGCCCGGAACTTTTGCCCGAGGCTCCGCTGACCGAAGCCGACATGGCCTTCCTGCGGCGCGAGGCCGCCGAAACCGTGGAACGGCCCGGCCGCAACCTGCATTGCGCGCTGGTGCACTACCCGGTGCTGAACAAGGAAAAAAAATCGGTGGCCGTGTCTTTGACAAACCTCGACATTCACGATATAGGCCGCTGTTCCTGCACGTATGGTCTCGGCGGGTATTACATCGTGACCCCCATCGAGGACCAGCGGCGGCTGCTCGACGGCATCCTCCGGCACTGGACGGAGGGTCCGGGCCTTGCGGCGAACCCCGACCGGGGCGAGGCGCTGGGGCTGGTGCGCGGCGCAGATACGGTGCAGGAAGCGGTGGACGACATCACCCGCCGCACGGGCCAGCGCCCCCTGGTGATCGCCACCAGCGCGCGCGGCGCGGGCGACACGACCTTCGGTCAGGTGCGGTCCGCCCTCGCGGAACGTCCGGTGCTGCTGCTGTTCGGCACCGGGCACGGCCTCTCGCCGCACCTCGCGGCGGCGTGCGACGGCACCCTGCGGCCCGTCCGGTGGATGGACGGGTACAACCACCTTTCGGTGCGCACCGCCGCCGCCATCATCATGGACAGGATTCTCGGCGACTGCTATTAGGCGAAACCGGCGAGACCACGATAGCGAAAAACTCCGGTCCAAGGGAGACACGATCATGAATATCATCAAGAAAATCGAAGGCGAACACCTGCGCTTCGACCTGCCCCAGTTCAAGTCCGGCGACACCGTGAAGGTGCACCTGCGCATCGTGGAAGGCGAAAAGGAACGCATCCAGGTGTTCCAGGGCAACGTCATCCGCATCCACCGCGGCACCACCGGCGGCACCTTCACCGTGCGCAAGGTGTCCGACGGCGTGGGCGTGGAACGCGTGTTCCCCCTGCACTCTCCCTTCATCGACCACGTCGAGCTGGTGACCGAAGGCCGCGTGCGCCGCAGCCGCCTGTACTACCTGCGCGAACTCAAGGGCAAGGCCGCCCGCATCAAGCCCAAGAACCGCTTCTAGGCCAGACTGCTTCATGCAAGGGGGGTCCGGCACGCCGGTCCCCCCTTTTTTCGTTGGCGCGCCCCCGTCCCCCTGCTCCAAGGCCGGTCACGCTCCGCATTCCGTTTCGGCCCGCTCCACCTGTCCCCCCACCCGCAGGAGGCCGCATGTCACCGCCCGCCCGCCGCGCCAGCGCACCCCGCGCGCGTTCCGCGCACGGCGCGCCCGGCATGCGCCAGGGGCTGCTGGCGGACATGGCCCCCGCCCACCCCGCCACGCCGTATATCGGGCCGGCAACGCCATACATCGGTATAGACGAGGCCGGACGCGGCTGCCTTGCCGGGCCGGTGGTGGCCGCCGCCGTCATCCTGCCCCCCCACGCCGACGCGGCCGCCCTGGCCGCCCTGCTGCCCGGCCTTGCCGGGCTGACCGATTCCAAGAAGCTCACCGCCGCCAGGCGCGAAGCCCTGGCCCCGCGCATCCGCCAGCACGCCGTGGCCTGGGGCCTGGGCGTGGTCTGGCCGCGCGACATCGAGCGCATCAACATATTGCAGGCCACCTTCCACGCCATGTGGCGGGCCGTGCGCGCCCTGCGCCCCGGCCATGCGGGCCGGGACGGCTCAAGCCCGTACGGCTTCGATCCGGCGGTCCTGCCCCCCCTGTCCGGTATCCCCTTGATCATCGACGGCGACAAGACCATCCCGGACGCCGTGTTCGCGGGGCAGCCGCCCTGCCCGGCCCGCGCCGCGCCCGACGCCGCCGTCTGCCCCGCGCCCGCGCAGCGCGCCGTGGTGGGGGGCGATGCGCTGGTCCCGGCCGTGTCCGCCGCGTCCATCCTGGCCAAGACCTTCCGCGACCGGCTCATGACCGCCCTGGACCGCCGCCACCCCGGCTACGGCCTTGCCGTGCACAAGGGTTACGGCACGGCGGAGCACATGGCGGCCATCGCCGAACGGGGCCCCTGCCCGCAACACCGGGCCACCTTTCGCGGGGTGCGGCCGGATGCCCCGCAGACCCAGGGGTCGCTGCTGTGAGCCCGCGCCGCGCCAC
>JALHHV010000114.1:5329-12766 GCA_022837365.1 Desulfovibrio sp.
CCCGCAACTGGCGGCACGGCGGCCTTGAACTGGACATCGTCTGCGACGACCGGGGCACGCTGGTCTTCGTGGAAGTGAAGACCCGCGCCGCCAGCGGCCCCGCCCGGCCCGACGAAGCGCTGACCCCGGCCAAGCGCGGCAAGCTGGTGCGCGCCGCCCGGCAGTATCTGGCCGCCCACGACGCCTGGGACCGGCCGTGCCGTTTCGACCTCGTGTGCGTGGTGCACGACGGGGCAACCCTGACGCTGGAGCACTACCCCCATGCCTTCGACCTCACCGCGTCTCTGGGTGGTGGCGACGCCGCTTGGCAACCCTGGTGACCTGTCGCCCCGCGCCCGCGAAGTGCTGACCCAGGCCGCGCTGGTGCTGGCCGAGGACACCCGGCGCGCCGGGCAGTTGTTCGCCCGTTGCGGCATGTCCGCCCAGCGGTTCATGAGCTTTCACGACCACAACGAGGAAGAACGCCTGCCGCGCATCCTCGACGAGTTGCGGGCCGGTGCGCACGTCGCGCTCATCTCCGACGCGGGCATGCCGCTCATGGCCGACCCCGGCTTCCGGCTGGTGCGCGCCTGCCGGGCCGAAGGCATCGACGTTTCGGTGCTGCCCGGCCCCTCGGCCCCGGTCACGGCGCTGGCGGGCAGCGGCATCGCGCCGCAGCCGTTCACCTTCCTGGGCTTTCCGCCGCGCAAGCGGTCCGACGTGGAAAGGCTGTTCGCGGAATACGCCGCCGTGCGCACCACCCTGGTGTTTTTCGAACGCAAGGACAGGCTGGCCGATACGCTGGACGCCGCCCATGCCGTGCTGGGCCCGCGCGAGTGCTGCATCGCGCGGGAATTGACCAAGCCCCACGAGGAGTTTATCCTTCTACGGTTGGAAAACAGGGCGCAGCTGACCCGTGAATTGCTTGGAGAAATCACGGTAGTCATCGGTCCTCCGGAATCCGTGACCGCCACCCCGCGCGCGGACGTGCTGGCCCTGCTGGCGGACGAGGCCAGGGCCGCCCCCGGCGAAAAGCCGCGCGAACTGGCCCGCCGGGTGCACGAGGCCACCCGGGGCTGGACGGTGAAGGACATCTACAAGCTGTTGCGGGACAACCGCTAGGAACCGTTCCCCGGCGAACGCGCCCCCGGCCCGGAATCCGGCCGAACCCGCAACGCGACAACACGACAACGGCCTTGCCACGGTGCCCCATGCCCACGCCCGCCCCCTCCATGCCCGACGCCAAGACCCTGCTGCTGTGCTTTCTGCGGTCGTATCTCGTGGGCGCGGCGTTCAACACGCGGGGGCACCAGAACATCGGCATCGTGTTCGCCATGGAGCCGGGGCTGGCCGCCATCTACCCCGACCCGCGCGCCCGGCGCGAGGCGCGCAAGCGCTACCTGCGCCACTTCAACACCCACCCGTTCTGGGCGCCGCTGCTGGTGGGCACCTTCCTGTCGCTGGAGGCGCGCATCGCGCGCGGAACCTTTCCGGCAGAGGTGTTGCGCAGCCTCAAGGACACCACCGTGTACACCCTGTCGGCCATCGGCGATTCGGTGTTCGGCGGCAGCATGCTGGTGTTCTGGTCGCTGACCACCTGCGCGCTGGTGGTTTCGGGCAACAACGGCGCGGCATTCCTGTGGAGCCTGATGCTGTTCGTCTCGTTGCAGGTGTTCAAGCTGTTCACCTTTGCGGCGGGCCTGCGCGAGGGGCTCAAGGTGCTGCAACGGCTGAAGCAGTGGGACCTCATCAACTGGGGCGAAAAGCTGAAGCTGTGCAACGCCGTGGTGCTGGCGGGGCTGCTGTGGCTGATCTGGCCGCACCACCAGCACGCCACGCGCTGGACGCTGTCCGCGCTGCTGCTCATGCTGGCCTCGTGGCTGATCGGCCGCTTTCATGTTTCGCGCATCTTTCTGGCCGCCTGCGCCACCGCCGCGGCCTTCGCCCTGCCCTGGGCCGACGACTGGATGCCCATGCCCTGGGGCTTCTAGGAGCTGTTTCCAAATTGTCCTTCCGGCCCCTGGCAACATTTCTGGACGCCGCCCGCACCACGAACCTTACGACTCCATAGCCGACAGGATACACGACGTGCAGGAACCCATAGAAGAGACGCAGGAAGGACTTACCGTGACGGTGTGCGTGGTCAACGACCAGGGCCTGCACGCCAGACCGGCCGCCCGCCTGGCCCAGGAAGCGCAGAAATTCGGCTCGGAACTCTTTCTTGCCATGGATGGCATGGAGGTGGACGCCAAAAGCATTCTGGACATCCTCTCCCTGGCCGCCGCCAAGGGCACGCGCCTTACCCTGCGCGGCGTGGGCGCCGACGCGCGCCACGCCCTGGAACACCTTTCCGCCTTGTTCAGCAACCGCTTTCGCGAGGAGTAGCCGGTGGCGCGCGAAATTCTGCAGGGCATAGCCGTTTCGGCGGGCGTTTCCATCGGCAAGGCGTTCTTCACCAACCGCCGCCGCAGAAGCGTCTCGTTCGAGATCATCCCGCCCGGCGCGGCGGATTCGGAGGTGGCCCGCCTGGAGCAGGCCGCCGACGACGTGCGCGAGGACCTTGCCCGCGCCCGCGACAACGTGCCCGCCGAACTGCGCGACCACGCCGCGATCATCAATTCGCACATGATGATCTGCCAGGATCCCAAGCTGATCCGCGCCGCCTCGCAACGCATCCGCGACCATCACATCTGCGCCGAATGGGCCCTGGACCAGGCGGTGGACGCCATCGCCGCCGCGTTCTCGGCCATCGAGGACCCGTACATCCGCGAGCGCGTGCAGGACGTGCGCGCTGTGGCGGAACGCATCCAGGCCCGTCTGGTGGGCCGCCACGCGGAGCCGTTGCGTACCCCGGACGAGCGCATCGTGCTCATGGCCCACGACCTGACCCCGGCCGACGCCATGGGTCTGCCCACGGTCAAGATCATGTCCTTCGCCACGGCGGAAGGGGGCAAGACCTCGCACACCGGCATCCTGGCGCGCAGCCTGCAAATTCCCGCCGTGGTCGGCGTCTCGTCGCTGGAGGAATCCGTGGCCGACGGCGACCTGGTCATCGTGGACGCCCTGCGCGGCCTCATCCTGGTGGACCCGGACGAGGCGGAACTGGCCGACTACACCGACCTCAAGTACCAGTTCGAGAACTACCAGAAATCCATCCGCCGCCAGTCCACCCTGCCCGCGGAAACCCTGGACGGCTACCGCATCGACGTGCAGGCCAACATCGAACTGGTGGAGGAAGTGCCCCAGGTGCTGGACGGCGGCGGCGACGGCGTGGGCCTGTACCGCACCGAATACGCCTTCCTGAACCGCCGCACCCCGCCCACGGAAGAAGAGCTGTACGAAGAGTACGCCCAACTGGCCAGCCTGCTTTCCCCCCGTCGGGTGGTGTTCCGCACGTTGGACGTGGGCGCGGACAAGATGCTGGCCGAGCAGAGCCAGTTGCAGGAGCCCAACCCCGCCCTCGGCCTGCGCGCCATCCGCTTCTGCCTGCGTCATCAGGAGGTGTTCCGGCGGCAGTTGCGGGCCATCCTGCGGGCCAGCGCGCACGGCAGCGCGTCGCTGCTGTTCCCCATGATCTCGGGGCTGCACGAGTTGCGGCAGGCCAAGCACATCCTGAACGAGGTGCGCGCCGAACTGGACGCGGCGGGCCAGCCCTACGACCCGGACATGCCCGTGGGCATCATGGTGGAACTGCCCTCCGCCGTGCTGATTTCCGAGGCGCTGGCGCAGGAAGTGGACTTCTTCAGCATCGGCACCAACGACCTGATCCAGTATTCTCTGGGCATCGACCGGGGCAACAAGCACGTCTCCTACCTGTACCAGCCGCTGCACCCGGCCATCGTGCGGTCCATCAAGTACGTGGTGGATTCGGCCCACCGCATGGGCATATCCGTGTGCGTATGCGGCGAGGTGGCGTCCGACCCGTACTGCCTGCCCATATTGCTGGGCATGCAGATCGACGCCATATCCATCGCCCCGCAGGCCATACCGGGCATCAAGCACATTCTGCGGCGCACCAACATGGAAGAGTGCAAGGAACTGTTGCGCGACGTGCTGAGCGCGTCCACCGTCTCGACCATCAACCGCATGGTGAAGGAGACGATCTATAACAGGTTCCCGGAAGAATTGACCTTCTTCTCGTCCATGCTGGACCAGGACGATTAGGGGCTGACGCCTTTCCCGAAGGGGGGCCCCTTCCCCCCAACCCTTGCCATTCCCGCCGATTTCTGGTCTTGAAACCCCTTGCGCGCCATGTCATCGCGCGGCGCCCGGCGTACGCATCGCCACCGCTGCCGCCGCCATCCCCCCTGATGGCCCATCCCTCCCCGCGCGCCAGCAACCGCACGAACATTCCCCAAACATATGAGCAAGAAACCCTCTCCCGCCCTCATCGCCCAGAACAAGAAGGCCCGGCACCTCTATGAACTCGACGACTTCATGGAGGCCGGCCTCGTGCTGACCGGCTCAGAGGTCAAGAGCCTGCGCGCGGGCCACGTGAACTTCCGCGACAGCTACGTGGACTTCCGCAACGGCGAAGCCTTCCTGGTGGGACTGCACATCGCCCCGTACGACAACGCGGGCTACGCCCAGCACGACCCCGACCGCGACCGCAAGCTGCTGCTGCATGCCAAGCAGATCGACACGCTGGCCTTGCGCGTGGCGCAGAAGGGCCTGACCGTGGTGCCGGTGAACCTGCACTTCAGCAAGGGCCGGGTGAAGGTGGAAATCGCCGTGGGCCGGGGCAAGAAGCTGCACGACCAGCGCGAGGACCTGAAGCGCCGCGCCGCCGACCGGGATACGGAGCGCGAACTGGCCCGTTTCTAGGCAACCGTGACGGCGAAGCCGCCGCCACCGCCGCCCCGCCGTTTCCGTTTTCCCTTTTGCCCTCCCCCGGCCGTCCCCCAGCCAATCCCCAACCGCACCAGCCCGGATATTTTCGTGTCCACGCAAGCCCCCCATCTCACCGCCGCGCAGGAACGTTCCCTGCGGGACATCTTTCCCGGCGATTCGCTGCTGCTCGCGCCGGAGCAGACCCTGATCTTCGCCACCGACGCGGGCCGCCGCATGGGCACTCCGCTGGCCGTGGTGCGCCCCACCACCGAAGCGCAGGTGGTGGAACTGCTGCGCCTGGCCCAGGCGGAACACCTGCCCGTGTACGCGCGGGGCCGCGCCTCCAACCAGGTGGGCGCGTGCGTGCCCGCCCGGCCGGGCATCGTGGTATCCTTGCTGCACATGAACCGCATCCTCGACATCGCGGACGACGACTTCGTGGCCGAGGTGGAGCCGGGGGTGGTCACCTCCGACCTGCAACGCGCCGTGGAGGCGCGCGGCCTGTTCTACCCGCCGGACCCGGCCAGCATCGACATTTCCACCATCGGCGGCAACGTGGCCACCTGCGCGGGCGGTATGCGCGCCCTGAAGTACGGCGTCACCCGCGAATACGTGCTGGGGCTCACGGCGGTGCTGCCCGGCGGCAGGGTGCTGCGCACCGGCGGCCGCTGCCACAAGAACGTGGTGGGGCTGGACCTTACCCGCCTGTTCGTGGGCTCGGAAGGCACGCTGGGCATCGTCACCCGCATCGCGCTCAAGCTGCTGCCCCTGCCGCAGGCCACGGCCACCCTGCTGGCCGGGTTCTCGTCCATGGAGGCGGCCATGCACGGGGTGCGGCGCATCTTCCGCGCGGGCATCCTGCCGGTGGCGCTGGAATTCCTGAGCCCGGAAGTGCTGGACTGCGTGGCCCGCCGCCAGCCGCCCCCGTGGCCCGACTCCGTGCGCGGCGCGCTGCTGATCCGCCTGGACGGCAGCCGCGAATCGCTGCCGCTGGAAATCAGACGCATGCACGACGCCCTGCACACCACGGGTGCCGCCCCCGGCAACGAACCGCCGGTGTGGTCCGCCCACGGGGTGGGCCACGACGAGGAAGAACCCCTGTGGGCCATGCGGCGCGGCATCAGCCCGTCATCATATCTGGTGCGGCCCAACAAGATCGGCGAGGACATCGCCGTGCCGCGCGGCCGCCTGCTGGACGCGCTGACCGGCATCCGGGCCATCGCGCAGGCCCACGACCTGCCCATCCTCACGTACGGCCACGTGGGCGACGGCAACATCCACGTGAACATCATGTTCGACGGGGCAGACCAGGCCGAGGTCACCCGCGCCGACGCCGCCACCGTGGAGGTCATGCGCCTGGTCCGGTCCATGGACGGCACCCTTTCCGGCGAGCACGGCGTGGGCATGGCCAAGAAGGAATTCCTGCACTTGCAACTTTCGCCCCTGGAAACGGAACTGATGCGCCAGGTGAAGCACGCCTTCGACCCGTTGGGGATCATGAATCCCGACAAGGCATACTAGGGGCACTTCTAAATTGTCTTTTCGCCCGTTGGCTGCGTCAAACTTCACCTGCCATAGCTTTGCTGTCCTTATCCGTAAGACTCGCGCTGCGCGCTCGCCTAACGGCTAAGGCTCGGTCGAATACGATAAGAGTATGCTCTGCGGTCGCCATCCGTAATGCTCGAAGACTCGCATAACGGCTGCCGCACTCCCTCATGGCAGGCTTGTTTTCCTTGCCAACGGAACGAAAATCCTAATTTAGAAGCACCCCTAGGGGCGCTCCCACACCACGCGGCAACACATCATGAGCACGGACACCACTTCCAGAACCACGGCCACACCGGCCGACACCGCGCACGGCGACGCCCCCGAACGGCCCCGCGCCTGCCTGCTGTGCGGCCAGTGCACGGCCGTGTGCCCCGCCTTCCTGACCACCGGGCGGGAAGAACTTTCGCCCCGCGCCAAGCACCTGGTGTTCGCCGCCCTGCGCGACGAGCCGGGACGCCTGGGCCTGAAGCCCGCGCGCGAACTGGCCGACCGCTGCCTGTCCTGCGGGCGCTGCGCGACCATCTGTCCGCAGGGGCTGTCGGTGCCGCAGGCGCTGGCCGCCCTGCGCGCCAGACACCCCAACTGGCAGCAGTGGCTGTGGAAGCAGTGGATCGAACACGGCCGCCTGCTGTGGCCCGCGCTGGCCCAAATCTCTAGGTCGACCCGCGTGGTGCCCGGCGCGGTGGTGCCGGAAGGCGTGCAGCACATGCTTCGCTCCGCCGCCGCCATGCTGCCCCCGCCGCCGCCCGCCCCGTGGATAGTGGCGGATCAGGCGACGCAAAAGGCAACGCAGGAGGCAACGCGCGGCGATGCCCCCCGTCCCCCGGCCATGCTCTTTGCCGGGTGCACCGCCCGGCGCATCCGCCCCCGCTGGAAGGACACGGCCCGCGCCCTGCTGCGCTGGCTGGGGCACCCCGCGCCTGCTCAGGGCGACGAGGACGCCTTCACCTGCTGCGGCTCCACGCTGGAGCACGCGGGCATCCCCGATGCCGCCGCCTCGGCCCGCGCCCGCAACCTGGACGCCTGGCGCGCCGCGGGCCGCCCGCTGCTGGTCACCTTCTGCGCCACCTGCCACCACGG
>JALHHV010000568.1 GCA_022837365.1 Desulfovibrio sp.
GTTCACCATTCCGGCCATCTCCACCCGGCGCGCCGCCACCACCGTGGAACTGGCCGACGGCCAGAGCTTTGCCGTGGCGGGCCTCCTGCGCGACGAAGTGCGCGAGAACATCAAGAAATATCCGGTGCTGGGCGACGTGCCCCTGCTGGGAACGCTGTTCCGCTCCAGCAACTGGCAGAAGAGCGAGACCGAACTGGTCATCATCGTCACCCCGCGCCTGGCCAAGCCGCTGGATGGCGCCACGGCCAAGCTGCCCACCGACGGCTTCCGCGAGCCCACGGAATTCGAATTCTTCCTGCAGGGCAAGATGGAAGGCGAGGCCCCGGCCATCACCGCCCCCGCCGCCTACGCCCCGGCCACCGGCTCGGGCAACGCCCCGTCCGGCATGGAGGGCGAGTTCGGGCACGTGCTGCCCGGCCACGCCCAAGGAGGCAGGCAATGAGCGCCCGTACCCGGATCATGCCGCTGGCCCCCCTGCTGGTCCTGACGCTGGCCCTGACGATCATGACGTCCCTGACGGGCTGCGCCGGGCCGTCCAGGGAATCGCCCATATCCGAATGGACCTTCACCCAGGGCGAAGCCTTCCGCGCCCAGCGCGACGCCCAGAGGCTGAACCCCGGCCCGGCGGACGACGATCCCGTCGTCGGCCTGGACGGCCGCGTGGCCGAACGCGTCATGAAGAACATGCACGACGGCGAGAAGAAGGCCGACGAAAGCAACACCGTCCGCTTCAAGATCGGCAAGTAGCGAGAGGCCGCCATGAACATCGCCCATCCCGTCTGCCTCCTCACCAAGCGCCTCGCCACGCGCGAGGAACTCACCCAACTGGGAGAGGACTTGCCGGGAGACAGCCTGAATGACGATTTCGAATCCATCGCCTCGCTGGTGTCCGACCCGCGCGTGGGCGAGGTGTTCGTGGCCTCGCGCCGGAAGGATCCGGACCTGATCATCCGCGCCATGCGCGCCGGGGTCAGCGAATTTTTGTCCCAGCCGTTCCGCTCGGACGAAGTGCTGGCCGCGCTGGAAGGCTACGCGCGCCGCCGCCGCACCGCCCGCGCCGCAAGCCCTGCCGCCGCCCCGGCG
>JALHHV010000569.1 GCA_022837365.1 Desulfovibrio sp.
GCCATGGCCTTGAGCACCGGCACCACGCGCGGGATGGCGCAGATGTCGTGACGGCCGCCCACGCGCAGCGGCGCGGGCCTGCCGTTGGTGTCGATGGTGATCTGCTCCTGCGCGATGGAGGGGATGGGCTTCACCGCCGCGCGCACCACGATGGGCTGCCCGTTGGAGATGCCGCCCAGGATGCCCCCGGCATGGTTGGTGTGGAAACCGCCGGGGATGATGGGGTCGTTGTTCTCGCTGCCGCGCAGGCGCGCCGCTTCCAGCCCCGCGCCCACCTCCACCGCCTTCACCGCGCCCACGGACATCAGGGCGTGGGCCAGCAGCGCGTCCAGCTTGTCGAACACCGGCTCGCCGAGCCCGGCGGGCACGCCGGTGGCCTCCACCTGCACGATGCCGCCCAGGGTGTCACCCTCGGCGCGCACGTCGTGGACCAGCGATTCCCAGGCGGGCACCACGTCCGGGTCGGGCGAAAAGAACATCCGCTCCTGCGCTCCGGCCGGGTCCACCACGTCGGCGGGCACCCCGCCGATCTCCACCGTGTACGCGCGCACCGAAATGTCGTGCATGGCCAGCAGGGCCTGGGCCACGGCGCCGCCCGCCACGCGCGACACGGTCTCCCGTCCCGATGCCCGTCCGCCGCCGCGATGGTCGCGCAGGCCGTACTTGACGTCGTAGGTGATGTCCGCGTGGCCGGGGCGGTACAGCCGGGCCAGGTCGCCGTAGTCGCGCGAGCGCTGGTCTTCGTTGGCGATGTGGAAGCCGATGGGGGTGCCGGTGGTGACCCCTTCGAACACGCCGGAAAGCAGGCGCACGGTGTCCGGTCGGCGGCGCTGCCGGGGCGGCGCAGGTCCAGTTCGCGCTGGATGACCGATTCGTCCAGCGGCACCCCGGCGGGGCAGCCGTCCACCACGCCGCCAAGGCCGGGACCGTGCGATTCGCCGTAGGTGGTCAGCCGGAAGATGCGACCGAAGGTGTTGCCGCTCATGGATGCTCCTGTGAACTGGAAGACATGAAACCGCCCCGGCGGCGGGCTACCGGATGACCATCACCGGGCACGAAGCCATCTGGAGCACCCGGTGGGTGACGCTGCCCAGCAGCAGGCCCTCCAGTTCCGAATGCCCGCGCGAGCCCATGATGATCAGGTCGCAACGCTCGTAGTCGGCGGCGTCCACGATGGCCACCTCCACCTTGCCTTCCAGCACCCGGTCGGCAAAGGGCACGCCGCGCTCGCGCAGCAGGCGGCGGCAGGGTTCCAGCACTTCTTCCGCCTGGGCCACCAGCGAATTGCGGGCCTGGTCGTAGGCCGCCTGGCCGAGGATGGGCGGGATGGACATGCGGCAGATGAGCAGCACCACCTCTGCCCCCACCAGC
>JALHHV010000115.1 GCA_022837365.1 Desulfovibrio sp.
TGGATGGCCTTGACGTCCTGCACGCGGGCCTTGCGGATGTAAGGCTGGCCCATCTACTTGTCCCCCAGCAGGGTGTCCACGAACTTGCCCAGTTCGTCGGCTTCGACGAGGCCCACGTGGTTGGCCACCAGCTTGCCCTGGCGGTCGTAGACCAGCAGCTGCGGGATGGAGGACACATTGAAAAACCGCTGCAACTCCTCCTTCCCCTTCCAGACCGGATAGTTGAACGGCGTGCGGGACATGAAGGCCGCCAGTTGCCGGGGGTTGTCGTCCAGCGAGATGCCGTACAGGGCCACCTTGTCCTCGGGGTAGCGGGCGCGCACGTTGATCAGGCCGGGGATTTCCTCCAGACAGGGCGGGCACCACGAGGCAAAGAAGTTGACGATGACCACCTTGCCCTTGGCGGCGGTGACGCGGCGCAGCAATTCGCCGGAGCCCATCTCTTCCACCGCCGTGGCGGGGGGGGCGGCAACGGCCGCGCCGCACAGGGCGGCCAGCACCAGCGGCAGGAGGACGAGCGATATCAGGCGTTTCATCAAGAAGCCTCCGATGGGATGGAACCACTACGCCCGGAGCGCCACGGGCCAGAACCCACTGGCCGGGGCCCACGGCGGTTCCGGCGTCCGCCACGGGGGCGGAGCGCATTCTTACCGCCGAACGCGCGCCGGGGCAACCGGCGCGGCCGGGACGGTCGCGCGGAAAGGAAATGGAACGGATGCCGGAACGGCGAAACCGCCGGGCATGCCGGTGGATGTGAACAGGCCGTTACTTCGCACAGGCGATAATGCTACGTTCCAGCAACTGGCTCAAAATTAGGATTTTCGTTCGTTGGCAAGGAAAACAAGTCTGCCATGAGGGAGTATACTCTTATCGTATTCGACCGACATGGCAGGCGAAGTTTGACGAAGCCAACGGGCGAAAAGACAATTTTGAGCCCCCCTACTGCACGGTCAGCAGTTCCTTGGCCACGCGCACGGCCTCCACGGCGTCGGCGGAATAGCCGTCCGCGCCGATGGCCTCGGCATACGCGGGGGTGACCACCGCGCCGCCCACCATGACCTTGACGGGCAGGCCGCGTTCGCGCACCAGGCGCACGGTGTCCTCCATGCGCACCATGGTGGTGGTCATCAGGGCCGAAAGCCCGATCACCCGCGCCCCGTGGCGCTCGGCGGCCTCCACGATGTCGGCGGCCTTCACGTCCTTGCCCAGGTCCACCACGTCGAAACCGTGGTTGCCCAGCATCAGGGTGACGATGTTCTTGCCGATGTCGTGGATGTCGCCTTCCACCGTGGCCATGATGATCACCGGGCGGGTTTCCTGCCCCCGCTGGGCTTCAAGCAACGGTTGAAGTTTGCGGAAGGCGTGCTGCATGGTCTCGGCCGAGCGGATGAGCTGCGGCAGGAAGTATTCGCGCCGCTCGTAGCGGCGGCCCACCTCGGTGATGCCGGGAATCAGCCTGTCCTGCACCAGCGCGAACGGGTCGGCCCCCTCGGTCAGGGCGCGCTCCACCAGGGCCAGCGCGCCTTCGCGGTCGCCCCGGATGACGGCCTCTTCCAGCGTGGCGGCCTTGGCCTTCACGCCGGTGCCGGTTCCGGCGCCCCCCGCCCCGCCCGTGGGCGCGGCGCCCGTGGCGTCCCCGCCCGGCGTCCAGCCGGAATAGCCCCCGATGAACGACTCGGCGTTGGCGTCCAGCCCCAGCAGCACGCTGGAGGCGGCCACCGCCTCGCGGATGCGCGCGTTGCCGGGGTGGGCGATGCACGAGGACAGCCCCGCGCCCGCCGCCATGGCCAGAAAGGTGGAATTCAGCAGTTCGCGCGCGGGCAGGCCGAACGAGATGTTGGACAGCCCGATGGTGGTGGGCAGCCCCTGCGCCGCGCACCAGCGGATGGTGTCCAGGCAGTGGCGCGCGGCCTCGGCCTTGGACGACACGGCCAGCGCCAGCACGTCCACCATGACCAGGCGGCGCGGAATGCGCAGGCCGTCGGCCTGGGCCAGCAATTCCTCGATGATGGCGATGCGCTCGGCCGCCGTCACCGGCAGCTTGCGCCCCTTGAGCGGCAGCAGGACGAACGGCGCGCCGTGGTCGCGGCACAGCGGCCCCAGATGTTCCATGCGGCCGGGTTCGCCGCTGATGGAGTTGACCAGCGGCGAGCCGGGATGGAACGGCAGGGCCGCCGCGATGGCGTCGGCGTTGGACGAATCCAGCGACAGCGGCAGCGAATGGCGGGCCACCAGGCGTTCCACCAGCGCGGGCAGCAGCACCGCCTCGTCCACCATGGGCGCGCCCACGTTCACGTCCAGCAGCGGCGCGCCCGCCTCCACCTGCTCGTCGGCAAAGCGCAGGGCCTGGGCGAATTCGCCCGCCTGCAATTCCGCCGTCAGCAGCTTCTTGCCGGTGGGGTTGATGCGCTCGCCGATGATGCGGATGGGGCTGCCCGCCCCGATGTGCACGGCCTGGGCGCGGGTGGTCAGCACGATGCCGTCGCGCCGGGCCGGGTCGGGAACGAGCCCGCCGGAAAGGCCATCCAGCGCGCAGCGCAGGGCGGCGATGTGGTCGGGCGTGGTGCCGCAGCAGCCGCCCAGCAGGCGTGCGCCCGCGGCGGCGAAGCGCGCGGTGTGCCGGGCGAAGTCGTCCGGCCCCAGGCGGAACAGGGTGCGGCCGTCCACCAGTTCCGGCAGGCCCGCGTTGGGCTCCACCAGCACCGGCACGTCGGAAAGGGCCAGCAGTTCGTCCACCACCTCGGCCATCTGCTCCGGCCCGGCGCTGCAATTGGTGGCAATGAGGTCCACGCCCATGTTCAGCATGGAGTGCACGAACACTTCGGGCCGCGAGCCGGTAAGGCTCACGCCGTTCTCGAAGGTCATGGAGACGCCCACGGGCAGGTCGCATTCGGCGCGCACGGCCAGCACGATGGCCCGTGCCTCGGCCAGGTCGAACTGGGTCTCGGCCAGGATCAGGTCCACCCCGCCCTGCACCAGCCCCCGGATCTGGGCGCGGAAGGCGGCCACCAGTTCGGCGGGGTCCAGGTCGCCCAGGGGGCGCATGAAGTGGCCGGACGGCCCCACGCTGCCCGCCACGAACGCCTCGCGGCCGCTGGCGGCCACCGCCTCGCGGGCGGCGCGGGCCATGGCGCGGTTGAACTCCGCCACGTCGGGCGCGCCGGGGCCGGTGCCCAGCTTGTAGACGCAGCCCCCGAAGGTGTTGGTGGTCAGCACGTCGGCTCCGGCGCGCAGGTAGTCGGCATGGATGCCCACCAGCACGTCGGGCCGGGCCAGGCAGAAAAGTTCGGGGCTCACGCCGGGCGGCAGGCCGCGCGACTGCAACATGGTGCCCATGCCGCCATCGAAGACCAGCCGGCGGCCGGAGCGAAGCGCTTGACGAAAATCTGGCACAGCCTGTACTCCTGAAACTTGGCTCGCCGGCGGCCAGGCGACCCTGGGCCGTGAATGTCCGCCAGACCGCGAAGTCCGGCGGACCGCGAGTGTTCCGAAAACGTGCCCGCATCGGCGCGCGGCGCCGCGCGGGAAGCCCTGTGTACCGGAAAGCCTTGTAAAGGACAAACAAAAATCATACCATCCATGCCCGTACGGCCCCCGTCAAGCACTTTGGGACCCCGCTACTCGACGCACGAACCGGCCCGGCCCGCGCCGCGCCTTGACCGGATACCATGACCGATACCCCGAAAACGCCGCGCCGCGCCCCGCGCACGCGCGGCGCCAAGGCCAACGGGCCCGCAGAGACGCCCGGCGCAACGCCCCAAGTGCCTGAGGCGCCCGAGGTGCCCGAGGTGCTTGACGCCGAGGTGGTGCTCGACCCGCAGCCGGAAAGCACCGGCACGGCCCGCGCCAAGGCCGCCCCGGGAAAGCCCGCGCCGCGCAAGTCCGCCACCGGCAAGGCGGGGCGTACCCGCCGCGCCGTCCCCGCCGACGGCGATGACGCCCCGGCTTCCACGGTTTCCCCGGCGTCCGCGACCGTGACCGGCGAAGCCCCCGACGAACCGGACGACGCCGACGAAAGCTCCGACGACGAACTGGACATCGACTTCGACGGCGCCAGCGACGACGCCATCGACGTGGACCTGCTGCACGGCGACGACGAGCCCTCCCGCGACCGCCGCCACGCCCCCGGCACCCATGACGACGCCCCCGGCGAAACCCGCGGAGAGGGCGAAGGCCGCCACCGCTCCCTGCCCGTGCTGCGCCCGGCCATGCCCGGCGCCTCCACGCGCGATTCCCTGCACCTGTACCTGCGCGAGATCAGCCGCTTTCCCCTGCTCAAGCCCGACGAGGAATTCGACCTCGCCCGCCGCGTGCAGGAACAGGGCGACAGCGACGCCGCCTTCCGCCTGGTCACCTCGCACCTGCGCCTGGTGGTCAAGATCGCCATGGACTTCCAGCGCCGCTGGATGCAGAATGTGTTGGATCTGATTCAGGAAGGCAACGTGGGCCTGATGCGCGCGGTGAACAAGTTCGACCCGGAAAAAGGCATCAAGTTCTCGTACTACGCCGCGTTCTGGATCAAGGCCTACATCCTCAAGTTCATCATGGACAACTGGAGGATGGTCAAGATCGGCACCACCCAGGCCCAGCGCAAGCTGTTCTACAACCTCAACAAGGAACGCCAGCGCCTGATCTCGCAGGGCTACGATCCCGACGCCGCCACCCTTTCGGAAAAGCTCAACGTGACCGTGGAGCAGGTCGTCGAGATGGAGCAGCGGCTGGATTCGTCGGACATGTCGCTGGACATCACCGTGGGCGAGGACTCCGGCGGGGCCACCCGCATGGACTTTTTGCCCGCGCTGGGCCCCGGCATCGAGGAAACGCTGGCCAACAGCGAAATCGCGCGCATGGTGCAGGACAGGGTGCAGACCATCCTGCCGAAGCTGTCGGACAAGGAGGCGTACATCCTCCAGCACCGGCTGCTTTCGGAACAGCCCGTCACCCTGCGCGAGATCGGCGAGAAGTACGACATCACCCGGGAACGCGTCCGGCAGATAGAGGCCCGCCTGCTGCAAAAGCTGCGCGACCATCTGTTCAAGGAAATCCGCGACTTCTCCTCGGACTGGATATCACAGTAGCCGCCCGGCCCGGTCAGGCCGTTGCACGAGCCCTCCATGCCATCCATCCTTCGCACCGCCCCCGCCCGGAACGCCGCCGACACGACGGCGCACCGCCGGGTGTCGCGCCGCACCGCGTCCGGTCCAACATCCGCCCCGACATCGGGCCGGTCGCGCATCGGGCCGCTTGCCCGCGCCGCCGTGCTGCTGGCGGCGGTCTGTCTCGCCACCGGCGTCACGGGCTGCGCCACCCGCCAGGCCGCGCCCGAACAGCCGGACGCCCCCGTGGAATGGCGCCTGACGCCGGAGGCGGCCACCACCTACTACTATCTGCTGCTGGAACAGGCGGCCCGCACCGGCAACCTG
>JALHHV010000116.1:0-9565 GCA_022837365.1 Desulfovibrio sp.
CTACAGTTCGATCTCCCCGTGCCGGGCCGAATGGCACTGCACGTTCACGGCCAGCGGCAGGCTGGCCAGATGGCACGGGGCAAAGGCCATCTTCACGCCAAGGCAGGTGGTCTTGCCGCCAAGCCCCATGGGACCGATGCCCAGTTCGTTGATGGCGGCCAGCAGTTCCGCTTCCTTGTCGGCCATGTCCGGGTCGGGATGGATGTCCGTCAGCGGGCGCAACAGCGCCTTCTTGGCAAGGATGGGCGCATAGTCGAAGGTGCCGCCCACGCCCACGCCGATGATGGTCGGCGGGCAGGGGTTGGGTCCCGCCTCGCGCACGCGCTGCACCACGAAGTCCTTGATGCCCTGCCACCCCTGCGCCGGGGCCAGCATGGTCACGCGCGACATGTTCTCGCTGCCGCCGCCCTTGGCCATGAAGGCGATGCGCAGCCTGTCGCCGGGCACCAGGTCCATGTGGATGACCGCCGGGGTGTTGTCGCCGGTGTTCTTGCGGGTCATGGGGTCGCAGGCGGACTTGCGCAGGTAGCCTTCGGCGTAGCCGATGCGCACGCCCTCGGTGATGGCCTCGCGCAGGGTCATGCCGTCCACGCGACAGTCCTCGCCCAGTTCCGCGAAAAAGACGGCCAGCCCCGTGTCCTGGCACAGCGGCAGGCCGGTGGTGGCCGCAAGGTCCGCGTTTTCCAGCAGTTGCCGGAAAATCTCCCTGGCGACGTCGCTGTCCTCTTCGGCCTGCGCGCGGCTGAAGGCCCACCGCACGTCCTTGGGCAGGTAGCGGTTGCATTCCACGCACAGGCGCGCCACTTCCTCCACCACTCGTGTCGCCGGTATGCGGCGCATGTCTGGCTCCTTTGTCCGGGTACGCAAACGAAATCGGGGCGGCCGGTTCCGCAACCGCGACGCCACCCTAGCAAGCGGCGCGGGCCTACGGCAACAGCCGGGAGCCCGTCCGGACCGGCCATCCGCAACGCAGCACCGCAACCGCACAACAGCGCAAGCCGCTCAACTCGCCAAGACGGTCGTCTCGCAAGGACAGCCGACGCACGAAGGCAAACCGGGCCGCCCCGCATGCGGAACGGCCCGGCGAAACGGGTGCGGAACTGCCCCCGCCCCTGCCCCGCTACCTCCCGAACGGCAGCAACCGCTTCAGCACGGTCAGCCCCATCTTGCGGCGCAGATAGCCCAGCTGGTTCTGCAACGGCAGGTGCTTGGGACAGACATCCTCGCAGGCCAGCAGGCCCATGCAGCCGAAGATGCCCTCGTCCGAGCCGATGATCTCGTAGAAGTCCGCGTCGGTGCGCTGGTCGCGCGGGTCGGCGGCAAAGCGGGCCACGCGGATGAACCCGGCCGGGGCCAGAAAGTCGGGCCGCAGGTTGGCCGTGCCGCAGGCGGCCACGCAGCAGCCGCATTCGATGCACCGGTCCAGTTCGTAGATGGCGTTGGCCACCTCGTTTTCCATGCGCGCTTCCTGCGCGGCGGGGTCGAATTCCGCGCGGGTGTGAATCCACGATTCGGTGCGCTGGTACATGGCCCGGAACCACGTGCCCGTATCCACCGCAAGGTCGCCCACCAGCCTGAACACCGGCAGGGGCAGCAGGGTGATGGCGGCGGGCAGGTCGCGCGTCTTGGTGTGGCAGGCAAGGCCGGGCCGCCCGTTGATGACCATGGCGCACGAGCCGCACACCCCGGCGCGGCAGCAGAAGTCGAACTTCAGCGAGGGGTCCTGCTCCTCGCGCAGGCGGTGCAGGGCAATGAACAGCGTCATGCTGTCCGTCTCGTCCAGGCGGAAGGTGTCCATGCGCGGCACGGACGCCGGGTCCTGCGGGTTGTGGCGGAAGATGTTGAAGGTCAGCGAGCGTTGCATGTCGGGCTCCCTATCGACCTTGCACATGCGGGAATGTCGTCCCGAGTGCGAGGAAAACCGTATTGTTGCGAAGGGAATGCGGCAGCCGTTAGGCGAGGCTTCGAGCCTTACGGATGGCGACCGCAACGAGTACTCCCCTCGTACGTGACCGAGAAACAATGCGCGTTTGACGACGCAATCGGGCGACAGGCCCCATGTGCGTCACGCGCTGATGATCTTGCCGCCGCCATACCCGCGGTCGCCGGGGGGCAGTTCGACATGGGTGGTGGCCGGTTCGTAGTCCAGGTGCGGCAGGTCGGCCCCCGGCCGCCACGAGGCCAGCGTGCGGTTCAGCCAGTCGCGGTCGTTGCGCTCCGGGAAGTCCTCGCGGGTGTGCGAGCCCCGGCTTTCGGTGCGCATCAGCGCGCCGTGGCACACGCACAGCGCCAGCCGCACCATGCCCGGCAGACGGATGGCCAGCGCCAGTTCCGCGTTGGCGCCCACCCCGTCGGAAGCAAGGCCGATGCGTTGCGCCCGCTCGTGCACCTCTTGCAGGGCCTGCACGCCCCAGGCCAGGTCCGTGCCGTTGCGGAACACGTAGGCCGCCCGCTCCAGGATGTCGTACATGGCCTCGCGCACGGCGTAGACGCTTTCCTTGCCGTCGGCCCCGGAGACGATGCGCCCGATGCGCGCCTCGTCCCGCGCCGCCGCCTCGCGCACCTGCGCGGTGGAGAACGCGGTGTCGTACCCTTGCAGGAATTCCGCGATGTTGCGGCCCACGATGCCGCCCGCCACCACAGTTTCGGCCAGCGAGTTGCCGCCCAGCCGGTTGAAGCCGTGCAGGTCCCAGCAGGCCGATTCGCCCGCGCTGAACAGCCCCTTCAGGCCGTAGGCCGCGCCGGTCTTGTCGGTGCGCACCCCGCCCATGGAATAGTGCTGGGTGGGCCGCACGGGAATCAGCTGGTGCAGCGGGTCGATGCCCAGGAAGTTCTGGCAGATTTCGTCCACCTCGCGCAGCTTGGTGCGGATGTGCTTTTCGCCCAGGTGCCGGATGTCCAGCCACAGGTGTTCGCCGTAGGGGCTCTGCACGCCCTTGCCGGTGCGCATGTGCTCGATCATGCGGCGCGAGACCACGTCGCGCGAGGCCAGTTCCGCCTTGTCCGGCTCGTAGTCGGGCATGAAGCGGTATTCGTCGCGGTCCAGCAGGGTGCCGCCGTCGCCCCGGCAGCCTTCGGTGACCAGGATGTCGGTGGGCACCGTGCCCGTGGGGTGGAACTGCACGGCCTCCATGTTGCCGAGTTTCGCCACGCCGGTGTCCAGCGCCAGCGACAGGCCGGTTCCCTCGCAGATGATGGCGTTGGTGGAGGCGCGGTAGATGCGCCCGTACCCGCCGGAGGCGATCAGCGTGGCCCGCGCGAGGTAGGCGCGCAGTTCGCCCGTGCGCAGGCAGCGCACGATGGCCCCGTGGCAGGTTTCGCCGTCATGGATCAGCGAGACGGCTTCCGACCGGTCGTGCACGGTGACGCCAAGCTGCGCGGCGCGGTTGTCCATGGTGTACAGCACCGCGTGGCCCGCCCCGTCCGAGGCGTAGCAGGTGCGCCACTTGGCCGTGCCGCCGAAGGCGCGCGAGTGGATGAGGCCGTGGTTTTCGGCCTTTTCCGTGGCGTCGAAGGGCTTGCCGCCCTTCCAGTAGGTGTGCGTGCCCGCGACGACGCGGTTCCACGGCACCCCCCAGTGGGCCAGGCGGCGCATCTCGATGGGGGCCGCCTCCACGAACATGCGGGCCACTTCCTGGTCCGCGCCCCAGTCGGAGCCTTTCACGGTGTCCAGAAAATGCACGTCGGGGCTGTCGCCGTCGCCCATGATGGCGTTGCCGAGCGCCGCCTGCATGCCGCCCTGCGCGGCCACGGAATGCGAGCGCCGCGCGGGCACCAGCGAAAGACAGACCACGGAAAAGCCCGCGCCCGCCACCTCTATGGCGCAGCGCTCGCCGGCAAGGCCCGCGCCGATGGTCAGAAGATCGGTATGGATGATCTGCATTGGCGTGGGTCTCCTAATCCAGCGGCAGCAGCCGGAAGCGCAGCAGGGTGAGCAGCGACAGGCACAGGAACCCGGCCAGCAGGTACAGGCCGTTGCGGGTGAGGACGGCGCGGTTCTCGCGGGTCACGAGGCCCCACTTGGCCCCGGCGCGCCACGCCCCGATGACCAGGTGCAGCGCCAGCGCGGGCAATAGCAGCAGGTAGGCCCAGAACCACCCGCCGAACTGCACGCGCACCGCGCTTTTCTGCGCCTGCACCGGCAGGTCGGTGAGGCCCGTCCAGATGTGGATGGTGACCAGGGCGGCCACGATGAACGCGGTGACCACCTGCGCGATCCAGGCCCAGGTTTCCGGGTGGCGCAGCAGGCGGGCGTGGCGCCAGGCGGTGACGGCCTGCGCCGCCTTGAAGGGAATCTTCCGGGCGGCCACGGTGGCGTGGATGCAGAACACGACGGCGATGAGCACGCCGCCCACGGTTTCCAGGTGCAGCGCGTCCATGACGGCCGAAAGCCCGTTCAGGGCCCCCGCGCCGAACAGCACGCTGGACAGGAAGAGCATGTGCATGCAGGCGAACAGCGCCAGCGCCGCCCCCGTGGCCATCTGCACCCAGTCGAGCCAGCCGTCGGCACGGGAGCGCGGCCGGGCCGGGGCGATGCAGTCCGTTTCCATTGAGCCTCCTTGGGAACACGAGACGGTCAGAAGGATGACGGCGGCGGAGCATGGAAACACGGATGACGCCGGGCGCGCGGGACAGGCGGACAAGCGGCGAAGCGGGCGCGCACCGGCAGGCCGGGAACCCCGTGCAATATCACGGATTGAACACCCAACCATCCAGATTCCATACCTTTTCCTGTCCGCCGGACTATGGCCGACACGCCCGTGTATGTCAAATCATGCGGAAGGCATGGCAGCATGGCGCGCGGGCACGGGATGCATGCGGCCCGCGCGCCCCGCCCGGCGGCCCATGCGCTTGCATTTCGCGGCCGCTGCGGATAGGGGGGAAATTTCCCGGCACCGCCGCGGCCATGGCGCACCCGCCGTGCCCCGGCGGCCATATCGTCCTTGAGGGGGGTCCTCATGCGTGAGATACGCGAAGAACTCATCCGGCTGGCCCGCGAATCGGGCATTCCGGTTCCGCCCGACGCCTCGGTGACCGAGGTGGTGCAGCTGCTGGGCAGCGACACGCACCTGTCGCCCGACCTGTGCGAAGCGCTGAACCACATCCTCGCCGGGCTCGGCGGGGCTGCCGTTCCGGCCGCCTGCAAATAGCGCGCGCGAAAAGGGCATGCCCGCCTTCGTCATGGCGGGCATGCCCTTTGATTTTCCGCCCGATCCGTACCGGCATGTGCCGGTCCGCTACATGTCCACGTCCAGCGCCAGCCCCACCGGACAATGGTCGGACCCCATGACGTGCATGTCTATCCACGCGTCGCGCACGGCGCCGCGCAGTTCTTCCGACACGAAGAAGTAGTCGATGCGCCAGCCCACGTTCCGCTCGCGGGCGCGGGTCTTGTACGACCACCACGAGTAGGCGTGGCCGGAAGGTGTCCACGTAGCCCGCCGCCACGAAGCGGTCCATCCATTCCCGCTCGATGGGCAGAAAGCCGGAAACGTCCTCGTTGTCCTTGGGCCGGGCGAGGTCAATGGGCTTGTGCGCGGTGTTGAAGTCGCCGCAGACCACGATGGGCTTGTGGCGGCGCAGGCTTTCGGCGTGGTTCAGGAAGGCGTCGTAGAAGCCCAGCTTGTAGTTCAGGCGTTCCTCGCCCTGCCCGCCGTTGGGAAAGTAGATGTTGAAGTAGTGGAAGGCCGGGAATTCCAGGTGGATGCACCGGCCTTCGCCCTGCCATGCGGGGTCGGGCATGTCCAGGTGCACGGCCAGCGGTTCGATGCGGCTGAACACCGCCACCCCGGAGTAGCCCTTCTTCACCCGCGAGGCCAGCCACCACGCCTTCCAGCCCTCCGGATCGCGGTGGGCGGCAGCCACCTGCTCCGGCTCGGCCTTGGTTTCCTGCAAGCCCACGATGTGGCCGTCGCACCCGGCGAACCAGTCCCATTCCGGCTTGCCGCTCAGGGCGCGGATGCCGTTGACGTTCCATGAATACAGCTTGAGCAGCACGGGGCCTCCCTGTGTCCGGATGAACGATGCGGCGCGGGGCTATCCCGGCGCGCCGCCCTGCCCGGACTGTTCGCCCGCGCCGTGGCGCAGGCGCGCGGCGTACTGCATGTCCACGCCCTGGATATGGTCCTCGAACCACGACTTCAGGAAGTGGAACAGTTCCAGCGGCAGCATGGGCGGGCGGGCGTCGGCGTCGAGGGCCAGGGTGAATTCGCGCACCCGCGAAAGGAACTTCAGGTGTTCGCCCTGGTGGAAGGCCAGCAGTTCCGGCGCTACCTTCCGCACCACCTCTTCCTCCGCCGAAAAGTGGGCGGCGGCGTGGGCCTTCAGGCCGGACAGCACGGCGCGCAGGCGGCTGCCGTCCTCCGGGCAGGCGGCGGCCTCGGCCATGTCGTTCAGCAGTTCGATAATGCGGGCATGCTGGGCGTCCAGTTCGGGCACGCCCACGCTGAACCGGTTCGACCACTCCACGTGACGCATGACGGCTCCTTGGGATGCGTGGCGCGGGGCGCAGGGGCCTTCCCGCGTCCGTCCAGCATACACCCGGCGAGAGCCGTTGCGAAAGGGGGGCAGCCCCGAAAGGCCGTGGGGAAAACACCCCTGCGGGCGGTACAGGCGGGGCCGCGTCCGGGCTAGTGGCCCTTGCCCCGCTCGGCGAACATGCCGGGCACGTCCTCGCCCGGCAGGGGGCGCGAGAACAGGTAGCCTTGGCCGCCCTCGCACGAAAGTTCGGACAGCATGATGCGCTGTTCCTCTTCCTCCACGCCTTCGGCCACCACGTCCAGGCCAAGGCTGTGCGCCAGCGCCACCACGGCCTGCACGATCTTGAAATGCCCCGGCTCGCGGCACATGCGCGCCACGAAGCTCTGGTCCACCTTCAGGGTGTCGATGGGGAACTGTTGCAGGTAACTGAGCGAGGAATACCCGGTGCCGAAGTCGTCGATGCACAGCCGCACGCCGATCTCCTTCAGCCTGCGCAGCACCAGGTTGGCGTAGTCCGGGTTTTCCATCAGCATGGTCTCGGTCACTTCCAGCTTCAGGCATCTGGCGGGCAGGCCCGTCTCGCGCAGCACCGCGCCCACCTGCTCCACCAGGCCCGGCTGCGAGAGCTGCCGCGCCGAAAGGTTCACGTGCATGACCACGCCACGCATGGACGGCTGCTGCTCGCGCCAGGCGGCCAGGGCGCGGCACGCCTCGGCCAGCACCCAGCGCCCCACCTGGTGGATCTGCCCGGTGGACTCGGAAACCGGGATGAACTCCGACGGCCCCACGATGCCCCGGTCCGGGTGGTTCCAGCGCACCAACGCCTCGAACCCGGTCAGCTTGCGGTCGTGCAGCGACATGATGGGCTGGTAGACCAGGAAGAATTCGTTGTTGTCCAGCGCCCGGTGCAGGTCGATTTCCAACTGCATCAGGTTCATGGCCTGCTCCAGCATGGAGGGCTGGAACACCGCCATGCCGTCGCCGCCGTGTTCCTTCACGTGGTGCATGGCGATGTTGGCGTTGCGCAACATCTCGTCGGCGTTGCCGCCGCCCCGGTTCACCACCACGCCCACGCTGGCGGAAATGCGGATCTGCCGGCCCGACACCTCCAGCGGCGGCTCCAGCGAGGCGCAGATGCGCCGCACCGTGATCAGGGCTTCGTCTTCGGACCGCACCTCGTCCAGCAGCAGAATGAATTCGTCGCTGCCCAGGCGCGACACGGTGTCGATGGTGCGGGTGTTCTCGGCCAGACGTCGGGCCACCTCGCGCAGCACCTGGTCGCCCGCGGCGTTGCCCATGGAATCGTTGACCACCTTGAAGCGGTCCAGGTCCAGGAAGGCCACGGCGCACACGTTGTCCGCGCCGCGCCGGGCGCGGTGCAGCGAACGGTCGATGCGGTCCAGGCACAGGGCGCGGTTGGGCAGGCCGGTGAGCGGGTCGTGCCAGGCCTGGTGCTTCATCTGGGTGAGCATGATCTTGCGGTCGGTGACGTCGCGCCCGCTGAAGCGCACGCCCATGGGCGCGCCGTCGGCGTCGTGCAGGCGGCGGCTGAAGCAGGCCAGCCAGCGTTCGCGGCCGTCCTGGGTGCGCACGCGCACCTCCACCTCGACCATCTCGGCCCCGGACGCCACCATCTCGCGGTGCTTGCGCCACAGGGGCAGGTCCTCGGGGTGCATGATGCCCTCGATGAACCGGGCGTTGGCGCGGAAGGATTCCATGGAATAGCCGGTGATGCGCTGGCAGGCGGGGGTGACGAACACCACCTTGCCGTCGGCGTCCTCCCAGCCTTCCCAGTCGGCCAGGTGTTCGGCCAGCACGCGGAAGCTCTGCGCGGCGTCGCCCTCCGGCAGGGGGGCTGGGGAATGCGTAAAGGGCACGGCGTGGCGGGCGCGGGAGGGGGAATCGTCGAAGGGCGCGGGGTCCGGGGAAATCCGAGGTGCGGCGTGAGGCGTGGAGTGGCCGTCGGCCACGACGGAAAGGTGCGCCGCGGGCGGGGAGACGTCGGGCAGCGGGCCGTGCGCCGCGCCGGGTCCCGTGACCGTCGGGAGACCGGCGTGGGAACCGGACTGGGGTTCATGCGGCGTGGCGCCGGAGCGCGGGGCGTGCGCGTTCTCCGGACCCGGCTGTCGGCCGTGCCCGGGAGCTGCATCGTGCCACACGTTCTCTGCGGCGTCCTGTCCCTTCTGGTCGCTCACGCGGCATACCCCCTATGCCTTGCCAGCTTGCCGCGCGTGCCACGCGCGTGCGGCCCACCACGCGGGCGGCCGAAGGATGAGTGCTCGTCCGGGCCGTTACGACCCGTCACGTGGGCGTAATACAAGCCGCCGGAAATAACAACTCCCGCCGCTGTACGGCGGTGCGTCCGCACCCGCACGCAATATTCAGGTTTTACAGCATGTTCGAGGATTGCCGCAGTTCCCTCGCGGCGGGCCGGGGGATGGCAATCCGGAATTTCCGGACAGTTTTCCGGTATCCGCAACGCCATTGCCGCCGGGGGGGAGAACCGGGCCGGGTTCCCAGGCCGGGGGCGCTGCGCTACACTGCGCGCGGGGCGACCGCGTCCCCACTTCCACCGCCACGAGGACCCGGCATGACGCCACCCCCCGCCCCCGCAACGCCCGGCACGCCGCGCGCTGACCGCGTACATCCTGGGCGCGGGGGCCGGGGCCGATGCCTTCTTCGTGGCCTTCCGCCTGCCCAACCTCATGCGCCGCCTGCTCGGAGAGGGCGCGGTGTCGCTGGCGTTCACCCCTGCCTTCGTCCGCCTGCGCGAGCGCGAGGGCGACGCGCGGGCCTTCGCCTTCGGGCGCGGCGTGCTGCTGCGCGCCCTGCCGCCGCTGGTTCTGCTGTGCCTGCTGGGCATGATCCTGGCCCAGCCGCTGGCCCTGCTGCTGGCCCCCGGCTTCGACGCGCCCAGCAGCAGTCTGCCGGACGCGCCGCCGGGCGTGGCGGAACGGGCCGCCGGGCTGTTGCGCATCTGCCTGCCCTACGGGGTGCTCGCCGCGTGCGCCGCGCTGTGCGCGGGCATGCTGCACGCCCACGGACGCTTTTTGCCGCCCGCGCTGGCCCCGGCGGCGCTCAACCT
>JALHHV010000116.1:9642-10235 GCA_022837365.1 Desulfovibrio sp.
ACTACGCGGAACGGCTGATGGAATTCCCGCTGGGGGTGTTCGGCGTGGCCGTGGGCGTGGCCGCCCTGCCCGCCCTGTCGAAGGGGCCGGGCGTGCCGGATATGCAGGACATGCAGGACATGCCGGACAAGCCAGACATACCGGACAGCCCGGCCGGAGCCGCAGCCCCCCCGCACCCGCGCGACGAATTCCACCGGGTGCTGGGCGACGCGCTGCGCCTTTCCCTGTTCGTCAGCCTGCCCTCGGCCCTGGGCCTTGCCGCCGTGGGCGCGCCGCTGGTGGCCCTGCTGTTCGGCCACGGGGCCTTCGACCGCCAGGCCGTGGACGCCACGGTGGCCGCGCTGCTGGCCTATGCGCCGGGCATCCCCGCCTTTGCCGTGGCCCGGCCGCTGCTGGCCGCCTGCAACGCCCGGCAGGCGGCGGGCGCGCCGGTGGCGGCGGGCCTGGCCTCGGTGCTGGTCACGCTGGGCCTCGGCGCGCTGCTGCTGGGGCCGCTGGGGGTGGCCGGTCCCGCGCTGGCGGCCAGTTGCGGGTCGTGGGTCAACGCCGCCTGCCTGGTCCTGGCCCTGCGGCGCGGCGGCACCATGGTGGAC
>JALHHV010000117.1 GCA_022837365.1 Desulfovibrio sp.
CTGTCGGCCTGTTCGCCACGGGCCTCGCCGTCGCGGTCGCGCCTGCCACGGCCGCCACGGCGGCGGCGACGGCCGCTGCGCTCGCCTTCGGGCCTGCGCTCGTCGTCCTCGTCGCCGGATTCGGCGTCGTCGCGGGAATCGTCAAGGGCCTCGACCACGGCCGGGGCGTCTTCGCCGCGTTCGTCGCGGGACTGCCCGGCGGGGGGAGCGTCCATGGCGTCGGCGCCGGGCGCAGCCGCCTCCTGCCGGGACACGCCCGCCGGAGAGGCAGACGGGGCCAACCGGCCGATCTGGGCGCGGCGGGCGCGGATCTTGGCCTTGCGCGCGCCCACGATGCCGAAGATGCCGGACTTGGCGTCCTGGACGATGTCTATCTCGAGCTTCTCGCGGGGGGCGTCGAAGTAGGAGCAAGCCTCGCGAATGGCATCGTCGAGGCTTTTCCCCTGGAACTCCTTGTATCCATCCATGCTGTCACCTCGAAAAGGGAGGGAGGGGAGGCGGAGCGGGAGGTGCCTTGCGGGCGGCTGGCCCGCCGCCGGGCCATGCGCCCGTCATGCGGACGCGCACCCGGCGCGTGGCCGCCCTCCGCCCGCGCCTGGCGGACGGAGGGACGGCGAAAGCCACTTCCTATGCCTTGCGGAGCATCCACCACTGCTGCGCTATGGACAGCACGTTGTTGCACAGCCAGTACACCACGAGGCCCGACGGGAAGCTCAGGAACATGAAGGTGAACACCACGGGCATGAACATCATGATCTTGGCCTGGGTCGGATCGCCGGGGGCGGGCGTCAGCTTCTGCTGCAACAGCATGGTGGCGCCCATGACGATGGGGGTGATGTAGTACGGGTCCTTGGCCGAAAGGTCGGCCAGCCAGACCATGTCGGTGAACGGAAGATGCGTGATGAACGAGGCGTGGCGCAGTTCGATGGCGTTCAGCAGCGCCTGGTACAGGCCGAAGAAGACGGGAATCTGCACCAGCATGGGCAGGCAGCCGCCCGCCGGATTGACCTTGTAGGTCTTGTACAGGCGCATCATCTCTTCGTTCATCTTTTCGCGGTCGTCACCGTGCTTTTCGCGCAGCTTCTGGAGCATGGGCTGGAGCTTCTTCATCTGCTCCATGGACTTGTAGCTCTTGTGCGAAAGCGGCCAGAACACCAGCTTGATGACCACGGTAAGCAGGATGATGGCCACGCCGTAGTTGCCCACGTACTTGTGGAAGAACACCAGCATGTCCACCAGCGGGCGGGCGATGACGCTGAACCAGCCGAGGTTGATGGCCTCGGACAGGTGGTTGGGCGCGTCCTTCAGCAGTTCGCGTTCCTTGGGGCCGAACCAGTAGTTGCACGCGGCGGAGGTTTCGCCGCCGGCGGGGATGGACACGTCGCCGCGTTCCATGGCCACGCGGTACACGCCTTCCTGCAGCTTGCCCTTCATGGTCACGCCGGTGGTGTCGACCGGGGCCGCCGCCACCAGGAAGTAGTTGCTCATCACCGCGCCCCAGCTCAGGGCGCCGGTCTGCTGCACGCCCTTCTCGAGGTCGGAGGCGCTGGTCTTTTCGTCGAAGGAGCCGTCGTGCAGCCAGGCCACGCGGGTGTGGTCGTACTGGCCGCCGTTGGGCGACAGGTTGCCCGCGCCCACGGTGAAGCCCACGCGCACGGTGCGCGCCTCGGCCAGCGGGGCCAGGCGCACCGTTTCGGAAATCAGGTAGGTGTCGGCGCTGAAGGTCAGTTCGCGCACCACGCGCACGCCGTCCACCTCGCCGGTGAAGGTCAGCACGCCGGACTGCCCGGCGGCCAGCGACATGTCGCCGCCCTCGAAGGACCACTGGCCTGTGCTCCACGAGGGCTGGCCGTTGATCAGCAGGCCCAGGGGCGACATGACCGTGGAGGCGGTGTCCACCAGGTCCACGGCCGGGGCGCCGGTGGTGATGGCCGCCCGGTAGCGGGTGAGGCTGAAATGCTTCAGCACGCCGCCGCCGGAATGCAGCACGGCCTTGTACAGCGGCGTGGTCACCGTCACCTCGCGTCCCGGGGACGGCAGGAAGACGGGGGCATCGGCGCGGGGAGCGGGCGCGGGGGCCTGCTCGGCCGACTGCGGAGTCGACTGGGGGGCGGCCTGTTCCTGCTGGGTCTGGGGAACGGGCTGGCCGTTCCAGCCCATGTGCTCGGCAAGGTAGCTCCAGCCCAGCATGACGACCAGGCTCAAGGTGACGGCAATGATGACGCGCTTACTTTCCATGGGAGATCGACAGCTCCTGTGCTGTTGCATGTCTGGCTGTTGCGGTGGCGGAAGCGCCGGGGGCAACGCGTCCGGGATGCCGGGGCGGGGGCACGGGATCATACCCGCCTGCGCACCACGGGTGGCAGCGCAGCAACCGCCGGCAGGCCAGCAGCAGGCCGCGCAGGACGCCGTGCGTCAGCACGGCCTCGGCGGCATAGGCGGAACAGGTCGGCACGTACCGGCAGGCGGGCGGAAGACAGGGCGAGATGAAGCGCTGGTAGCAGCGGATGGGCCACACGACCAGTTCGCGCGATAACGTGCTCATTGCGCTCCGGTTTCCGCCTCGCGGGCCGTGACCGGCCGGGCCTCGTCGGTGGGGGTGGCGCCTGCGGCAGCCGTGCATGGCGCGGCTGTTCCGGGCCCGGAGGGCTCCGGTCCCGAAGGCTCCGGTCCGGAACCATCCGCCATGGCTGCCGTTGGCCCGTGTGGGCCGGTGCGGTCTTCCGCGCCGTGGTGGGCGCGGAGTTCCGCCAGCAGGGGCAGAAGTTCCCGGGTGACGAGGGCGAGTGTGACCCGCTCGGGCTTGAGGTGGCGCTTGGGCACCGCGATGACGTCCACGCCATCGGGCAGTAAGGCGCGGTGGAGCCGGAAGAACTCGCGCAGCACCCGCTTTACGCGGTTGCGCCGCACGGCCGACCCCGTCTTCCTGGTAACGGCCAGCCCCAGGCGCCACCCTTCCGGGCTGGCCGTGCGATCCAGGTCGAACAGGACGAATAGAACGAAATGCTTGGAAAAGAGACGGCGTCCCTTGTCGTAGCAGGCCACGTAGTCGGGCCGCCGGACAAGCCGGTTGCGCCGGGGAAAGACTAGAGAGCTAATCTTTTGCGCCCCTTGGCGCGGCGGCGGCGAATGATGGCGCGGCCGTTGGGGGTGCTCATGCGGACGCGGAAGCCGCAGGTACGCTTGCGGCGGATCTTGCTGGGCTGGTAGGTTCTCTTCGACATGGAATTTCTCCTTCAAAAAATATGAACGGACCTGTTTACCCGGTATGCAGGTCCGCGTCAAGCGGAGCCTGAGGCTGTCAGGAACGGCGCCGGGCGGGGTGCGGCCCGCCTCCGGCACCGCAGACATAGGCCCTTCGGGCTTGGAATTCAAGTGAAATTGACACGCGGCCAGCCTCCACGGCCTTGCCGCGCCTGCCCTTCCGCCCCGCCGGGCTGGAGGGCGCACCATGCGCAAGGCCCGGCGTTGCGCACCATGGGGCGCGCGCCGGGCCTTGACGGATATTCCGGGGCCTGCCGTCAGGAAGCCCGCCACACCGGATCGGACTGTCCCGCCGGGGCCAGCCCCGATTGGGGCGTGCCTTGGGGGGCCGCCTGCGGCGCGGGGGCCGGAGCGGCCTTGGCCGCAGGCTTGACAGCCGCCCCCGCGACCGGCTTCTTCGCGGGCGCCTTGGCGGCGGGCTTTTTGGCTGCCTGCTTCTGGACCGATTGCTTTTGGGCCGGGGTCGCCTTCCTGGCCACCGGCTTGCCCGCCGTGGCGGAAGACTTGGACCCGATGGGCGGAAAATCCTTGAGCAGCGGCATGGCCGCCGGGTCCGTGGGCCCTGCGGAAACCGGAGGCGGAGCCACCGGGCGTCCGCCCGGCTGCCCCTGCACGGCGGACGTGGCCGGAGCCGCCATGGCCGCCGCGCCGGAAAACGCCTGCCGCCGCCCGGAATACTGGCTCCACGGGTCGCCCTGCCCGGCCATCAGCCTGCGCGTGTCGCCGCGCACCGGCAGGTGGTACTCGTAGGCGGCCATGACGGCGGCATCGTCCAGCCGCACCACGCGCAGCGAGACGTAGGCCGTGCCGCCCGCCAGCGAATAGGTGCCCACCAGGGCCGCCTGGGCGTCGTATTCCGACTGCATCAGCCGGGTGGCGTCACGCGAGAGCAAGAATTCGCCCTGCGGCGAAAAGGTCATGGCCCGGCCCATGCGCGCCTCGATCACGCGGTAGCCGTGCTGCCCCAGGCGCGAGGCCACCTGCTGCATGGTCACCCGGCCGAAGGGGGTGCTGCGCTCCAGGTTGTCCACGTCGGCCAGGGTGGCCACCAGGATGGGGCTGCCCGTGCCCACGCGCGAAGCCATCACCGCGTGCAGCGCGTCGGCGGCGTAGGTGTTGGCGTTGAGCAGTTCCGACCCTTCCGGCGGGTTGACCAGCACGGCGTCCGGCGCGGCGGGCTGGCGCGCGGCCGCGCCCACAGGACCGGCGTCGGCCCAGGCCGGGGCGGCATGCAGCGCCAAGGCCAGCAGGATGGCGGGCAGCACGGCCCGGCAACGTTTCGGATATATGGCGGATGCGGACATGCGTCGCCTCCCGGTTTTCTTCTGTGATCGCGGACCATCGAGCCCCGGCGTTGTTCCGGCGGCCCGTGGTTCCGGCGGCTTTCCCCGGCCTATCTGTTGACCATGGGCACGCTGCGCGGCCGGAAGGGCCGCACGGTGTGGCCGGGCGCGTCGGGGTCCACGTACTTGCCCAGTTCGTCGCCGCGCACCACGAAGCCGTCGGCCGTGTGGATGACGTAGCGGTTGCCGTGCCACATGGTGGTGGTCAGCACCACTTCCCACTTGTCGTCGGGGCGGGTGTGCGCGGCGGCTACCGGCTGCTGCGCCCCCACGGGCACGGCGTGCACCGCGAAGTCCAGCTCCACGGAATCCGCCTCGGGCGCCAGGGAAACCTGCATCCCGCGCGAGACCAGTTCCGTGGCCAGCAGGTTCTGGTAGGCCAGCGCGAAGGGCCGCGCGTTGGGCGGGGTGATGCGGATGGGCAGGGCCACCAGGTCACTGCGGTCGTCCAGGGCCTTGTACACCCGCAGGGCCGTGGCCGTGGCCATGCGGCTCCAGTCGCCGGGCTCGTCGAGTGAGCGCCCGGAACGGGTGTCGGCAAAGGGCTGGTCGGGCACGTTGCGCGGCGGCGGAGTGGCCACCGGGCCGCACAGGCCGACGGCGGCGGGGCCGGACATGGCAAGGGCCACGGCCAGCAGCAGGGCGCGGGCGGCGGCGTGGAATGCACGGGAACGGCGAAGCATGGGGGTACCTTCCGCAAAGGGTCGCGGCGGGGTGGGCGCACCCCGTCGGAAACCTCATCGGCCGGATGGC
>JALHHV010000118.1 GCA_022837365.1 Desulfovibrio sp.
CCCAGTTCGCCCAGGTTGCCGCGCAGCACGCCGGTAAGGTCGCTGACCTGGCCGATGGCGGCCACGGCGTCTTCCACCACCTGCGCCCCCTCGCGGGCGCGGGCCTGGCCGCTGTCCGCCTGGCGCGAGGCGTTGGCGGCGCTGCGCGCCACCTCCATGATGGTGGCGTTCATCTGCTCGATGGCGGTCACCGATTCGGTGATCAGCCCGCGCTGGTTCTCGGTGCCGCGCACCACGCCCTCGGTCTGGCGCTCGATGGCCCCGGTGGCGTCGGCCACCTGCCCGGCCACGGAGGCCAGTTCCGCGTTGACCGTTTCCATGCGCTCCATGTGGGCGTGCAGGTCGCGTTCCTTCATCACCAGTTCGGTCACGTCGCTGGCCACTTCCAGGTACCCGGCCTTGTTGCCGTGACAGTCGCGCACGATGTCGCCGTAGGGCCGCACGAAGCGGGTCTGGCCCAGCAGGTTCAGTTCCACGATGTCCGCCTCGAACCGGCCCTGGAGGCGCATGGCCTGGCTGATGGGGCACTGCTCGGTGCCGCAGATGGAGGCGTTGAAGATGGAATTGCACTGGCGGCCGCGCACCTTCTCGCCGTCGTCCAGCCCGGCCAGCCGGGCCACCGCCGTGTTGGCGAGGATGATCTTGAAGTCGTCGTCCACGGCGAACACCGGGTCGGGGATGGCGTTGACCACGTTCTTGTAGCCTTCCACCGAGCACAGGATGTCCTCTATCTTGCCCATGAGCCGGTTGAACCACCGGGCCAGCTGGCTGATCTCGTCGCGGCCGGAATCGTCCAGCCGGTCGTTGAGGTTGGCGCGGTCCTCGGTGATGTCGCGGATCAGGGACACCACGCGCGACACCGGCCGGGTGACGAAGCGCGACACCAGCACCGAGAACACCACCCCCGGCACCACCAGCAGCGCCGCCAGCGCGGCCAGCATGATGCCCGAGAAACGTTCGAAGATGGCCGTGGCCCCGCTGATGTTCGAGGCGTGCACGAACACGCCCACCTGCTCGCCCCGGTAGTCCGTGACCGGGAAGGCCACCAGCGCGGTGTCGCCGCCCTCGGCCGTGGTCAGCCCCTGCTTGCCCGCCATGAGCAGTTGCGGGGTGACCAGCGCGGCGGCGGGAATCTGCGGGTTGCCCGCGGCGAAGATGAAGTCGTTGCCCACGCGCGGGTACTTGGCGGTATCGCTCATGCCCTGGGCCAGCGAGCCCAGCGAGGCGTTCATGTACAGCAGCACGTCCTCGCCCTCGGCGCTGGAGGCGATCTTGAGCAGCGGCGCGAACTCGATGAGCACCTCGACGGAGCCGATCTGCCTGCCGTCCGCCCCCTTCACCGGCGAGACGCCGCGGATGTCGAAGCCGCCGCGCCCCACCTCGATGCCCTTCATGGGCTGGCCGGTGCGGTTCACGTCCACCACGGTCTTGCGGAAGGAGGAAATGTCGTCGGAAACGTCGATGTCCTGGCCGTCGCGCTTGATCTGCTTCTTGCTCCACAGCCGCACCAGGCTGCGCCCGTTGGGCAGGTGGAAATGCAGCTTGAACTTGCGGCCGGTCACCGCCTCGAACGAGGCCAGGTGCGCGGCAAGGTCGCGGCGCAACGTCTCGCGCGCCTGCTGCGCCATGGGGTCCTTCTCGTCGTCGATACTGCCGGAAAGCGCCACGGCGTAGGCGGCCTGCACCTCCGGCAGTTGCGAGAACAGCGCGGCCTGCTCCAGGGCCTGCGCGGCCAGCAGTTCCACCGACTGGGTGACCTCATTGGCCTTGGCCCGCGCCATCTGGCGCAGGAAGACGCCCTTCAGGTCCGTCAGTTCGCCCGCCAGAAACCAGTATGCGCCGCCGCCCAGCAACAACACCGACAATGCGAAGGGAAGAAAGAGTTTTTGCCTGATACCCATCATGACCCCCGTCTGGGTGATTCCGCAGCGCATCCCCTGCGCACGGTAGAACTTGTGATCCTACCTGCCGTATCGGAAAAAACAACGGGGCGATTAGATCGTGAAAATAAGAACTATCACTCCGGACCTGCCAACCCTGGCCAAGGTGTTGGCCCCCCAAGGAATCGCAAGCCTTCCGCACCATGACCGCAAGTCCGGCACCATGCAGCCGCCGCGTCCATGGCATGAGACGGTGGTATAGTCCGTGCGGCGGCGCACGCCGTGACGCCGCGCCGCCGGCCGCCGCCGGGACGGAGCCGCGCCATGCACGGTCTCGCCGGGACATGTCCGGCATGCGGGACGGGAATGCGCGAAGGCATCCGTAAAGAGAGGGGGGTCCGGTGCGGCCCAATCCGGTCCGGTGTGGTCCAGTCGCCCGGTGCGGATCAGTCGGCCTTGAAGTGGGTGTCGTAGTCCGGGGCCAGGCAGTCCAGGGTGCCGCCCATCATGGTCCGGAACCTTTCCTGTGGCGGCACCTGCGGCGCGTCCGGATGCGGGCATTCGGCCTGGCCCTGGGACATGCGGCGCGCCTCGTCCAGGCTGCGGTATTCCATCACCCCGCAGTGGATGCACTTCAGGTGGGTGGCCCGGCGGGTGCAGTTGCAATCCACCTTGGCGAACTGATGCTTGCGCATCATGCCCCCCGGCGGTCCGCCGTATCCACCCGCGCGGCAGGACGCCCGGCGGAGGCGAACCCCCCTTCGCCATCGCGGTGCAGCACCAGCACAGCGCCGATGACCGTGCCGTCCGGCGCGCGATAGGGAGAGACGCTGCACGTGCACGCCTCGCCGCCGGGCAGCAGGCGCACGGGGCCGGACTGGTGCCCGCCCTCGCGCAGGAAGCGGTCGAGGGGCGCGGGCCCGCCGTCCTCGGCCACGCAATCGGGGCAGCGCACCGCGACCGCGCCCGGTGCGGCATCCGCCGTTCCCGGCAGATACGAGGCGCCGGCCGCCGCCCCCGCTTCACCCGGCCCGCACACGTGGCGCACCCACGAGGCGTTGGCCATGATCACGTTGCGGTCCAGGTCCAGCAGCACCACATGGTCGGGCATGGCGTCGATGGTGTTGCGCAGGATGCCGAGGGTGGTGCGCCAGCGCTGCTCCGCCTCGATGCGGGCGGTGACGTTGACCACGATGCCCTCGTAGTGCAGCAGTTCCCCGGCCCAGTCGTGCACGGCGGTGCAGTGCTCGGACACCCACAGCAGGTCGCCGTCGCGGCCATACACCTGCGAGACGAAGCCCGTCACCGTGCCTTCGGCGCGCAGGCGGGCCAGCAGTTCCTGCCGCCGCCCCGGAGCCTCGTAGACCTGCTCGTCCATGGAGCGCACGCCGGACACCAGTTCGCCCGGCCCGGACCAGCCCAGCATTTCCGCGAAGGCCCGGTTGGACACCAGATAGCGCCCTTCCGGGTCGGCCATGTAGATGCCCACCACGGCATTGTCGAAGATGGACCGGTAGCGCTGCTCGCTGTCGCGCAGGCGGGCCAGCAGGCGGGTGTGGCGGCGCACGATGCGCAGGTTCATGCGCAGGGCGTCGCCGGTGACCGGCTTGGACATGAAGCCAAGGGCTCCGCTGCCCGCCACCTGGTCCATGAGGTCGCGGTCCGTGGCCTCCGTGGCCCCGGTGACCAGAATGACCGGGATGTCGAAGTCGGCGGTGACGGCGCGGGTGGCCTCCACGCCGTTCATCCGCCCGGCCAGCCAGATGTCCATGAGCACGGCGTCGGGCCGCTCGTCGCGGGCCAGGCGCACGGCGTCCTCGCCCATGGCGGCGGGGCCGAGCACCACGTGCCCCTCGCGGACCAGCAGCCCCTTCAGCAGGGCCGCGCCGACGGGGTCGTCCTCAGCGATCAGCACGCGCAACGGCTGCATCGTCGCTCCCCCATGCGGTTGCGTCGCGCCCGCGCGCTTCGCCGTTGTCCTTCCACAGCGGGCCTTCGCCGGGGGCCTGCCCCTGCTCGCGCGCCCACGCGGGCTCCGGGGCGGACACGTCGTCCGCCGCGCCGTTGAAGGCGTTGCGCGGCAGGCAGACGCGGAATTCGGTCCAGCCAGCGGGCGAGGTCTCGAAGCCCACCCGGCCCTTCAGGTAGTTCTGCGCCAGCAGGCGGATGCTGTAGGTGCCGAGGCCGCGCCCCGCCCCCTTGGTGGAAAAGGAACGCTGGAATATCTGGCGCTGCACGTCGGGCCGGATGTAGCCGGGGTTGCGCACCCGGAAGGTGACGCACGCCTCGTCGCAATCGCAGCCAAGCACCACCTCGCCCTGTTCGGGGGTGGCCTCCAGCGCGTTCTTGACCATGTTGCCCAGCACCCGGCCGAGCAGCGTGGGGTCGGTGACCATGGCCGCGTCGCCCGCGCAGGCCAGCACGCTGAGGGTGCGGTTCCGGGCCGTCCCGTGCCCCGCGTACAGGTTGGCCACGTCGCGCAGCAGTTCCCCCCCGTCCACCGGCTGCGGGTCCACGGGCAACTCGTCGGTCTCGGCGGCCAGCAGCAGCTTCTGGGTCATGATCTCTTCCACCAGCGCGTTGGAGAAGCGGTGCAGCAACATGGTGTCGCCGCGCAGGTCCAGGGGCACCTCTTCCAGGATCATCTGGGCCAGGTTGCGCAGCCCCCCGGCCGTGTTCAGGATGTCGTGGAAAAAGATGCGCTCCAGCGCGCGCCGCCGCTTCTCGTGGCTGATGTCGTTGATGGCGAAGATGACGAAGCGCTCGCCGTCCCGCGTGAACGGCGTGGCGCAGACCTTCAGGTCGTAGGCCAGCACGTCGTCGCCCTTGCGCTGGGTGATGCGGCATTCCTCCACCCTGCGCTGGTCGCCCAGGGCGCACAGCACCGCCTTTACCGCGCCGCATTCACGGCAGCCGTCGGCCGTGCCGCAGCCGCCGGGGCCGTCGCAGGCGTTCTCGCAGCGGAACAGTTCGCCGGGGCGCAGGCCCAGCAGGTGGGCGCCGTCGGAAAGGGACAGCAGTTCCAGCAGGTTGCGGTTGACGAAGACGATCTGGCGGTGCCGGTTCAGGATCAGCACGATGTCCGTCACCGAATCGAGCAGGCTGACCAGGGTGGGGTCCCGGAACAGACCGGCCTGGCGCAGCAGGTCGGCGTCGGCCGAGCGCTCTGCGGAGGCGTGGAACGTGGGGAGGGGCGGGGTCATGGTCGTCCTGTGGTGGCGTTCGGGGTGACGCCGGGAACGGGCCCGAAAAACGCGAAGATGCCGGACAAGACTTGCGGGCCGTGCGGGGTGCCGGAAGCACCGGGCAGAGCCTACCCCAGGTCCATGAGATTTCCAAGCCGGCAGGACGGGATGGCGGCGGACGGAGAAAGGATGCGGGAGGGGCGCTGCATGCTGACGAAAGCCGCGCGGCAATCCGCCAGGGGCTGCTTCTAAATTAGGATTTTCGTTCGTTGGCAAGGAAAACGAGCCTGTATTCGACCGAGCCTTAGCCGTTAGGTGAGCTTGCGAACCTTACGGATAAGGACAGCAAAGCTATGGCAGGCGAAGTTTGACCGCGTTGCGCACGATGCCCGTATCGCTGCTGTCCCCATCCGTACGGCTCGCAGACTCGCCTACGGCTGGGGCAAAGCTCGCAAGCTCGCCTAACGGGCACGCTCCGCGCCCTTCGGGTCGGAAGCCAACGGACGAAAGGACTATTTAGAAACAGCCCCTAGAAATCGCGCAGGGGGGCGGGCCGAAGCCCCGGCCCGGCGTGTAGCTTTCGCGCAGGCACAGGTTCAGGTAGCGCTGGGCGCGCTGCACGGCCGGAAGCAGTTCCATGCCGAGGCCGAGGCAGGTGGCGATGGCGGCGGACAGGGTGCAGCCGGTGCCGTGGTTGTTGGGGGTGTCCACGCGGGGCTGGGCGAGGGCGATGACGGCCGGTTCGCCGCCATCCTCACCGGGCAGGCCCAGCCAGTCCACCAGGTCGCCGCTGCCCTCGAAGTGGCCCCCCTTGAGCAGCACCGCCTTGGGCCCCATGGACAGGATGCGGCGCACCGCCTCGCGGGCGTCGCCTTCGGTGGCGATGTCCATGCCCGCCAGCATTTCCGCCTCGGGCCGGTTGGGGGTCAACAGGTCCGCCAGGGGCAGCACGCGCCGCACCAGGGCGTCCACGGCGTCCTCGCGCAGCAGGCGGTGGCCGCTCTGGCTCACCGACACCGGGTCCACCACCAGCGGAAAGTTCTTGCGCGCGTCCAGCACGTCGGCCACGGCCTCGATGATGGGGGCCGAGAAGAGCATGCCCGTCTTGGCCCCGGCCACGGGAAAGCCGTCCAGCACGGTGGTCAGTTGCAGCGCCACGAACTCCGCGTCCGGGGCGTGGATGCCGGTGACGCCAAGGCCGTTCTGGGCCGTGAGCGCGGTGATGACGCTCATGCCGAAGCCGCCGAGGGCGGTCATGGTCTTGAGGTCGGCCTGGATGCCCGCGCCGCCGCCGGAGTCGGACCCGGCGATGGTCAGGATGCAGGGGGGCGTGGCGTGCGGAGGGTGTGCGGTCATGCGGGGTTCCTTGCTTCAGAAAAGGAAATGGAATCCTATAATGCGAGGCGAACAGGGAGTCTTCCCGCCAGCACGTACGGACAGTCCATCCAGTTTCGTCGCGAGAAGTTTGTCGCAGGGCAAGGAAAACAGGATGGTTGCGGAGGGAGTGCGTCAGCCGTTATGCCCGCCTTGCGGGTATTACGGATGACGACCGCAGCGCGTACTTTTGTGGTACTCGACCGCAGCAACCATCCCTGTTTGACGCTGCCATGCGGCAAAATCCTCGCGACTAGACCACGGCGTCAAGCAGCAGGTTGTCGCGGTGGATGACCTCGGGATAGTGCGCATCGCCCAGGATGGCCGCCACCTCGTGGCGCCTGTGGCCCATGATGCGCCGCAGTTCCGCCGCCGCGTAGTTGGAAAGCCCCACCCCGATGACCGTGCCGTCCTGCGCGGCCACGCGCACCAGCGCGCCGGAGCCGAAGCCCCCCTCCACCGCGCACACCCCGCCGGGCAGCAGGCTTTTGCCGCCTTGCAGCAGGGCGCGGGCCGCGCCCTCGTCCACGGTGACGGTGCCCGCCGGGTCGGACTGGTAGGCCAGCCAGTACTTGCGGCGCGAGACGGTCCTGGCGTCGGCGCGCACCCAGGTGCCGATCTCTTCGCCCGCGAAGGCGCGGGTCAGCACGTCCGGTTCGCGGCCGGGCACGATGAGCGTGGCCACGCCGATCTGCGCGGCGCGCCGCGCGGAGAGCAGCTTGGAATACATGCCGCCGGTGCCCACGGACGTCTTGCCGCCGCACAGGCCGTCCAGGTCCAGCCCGTGCACGTCGTCGATGCAGTCCATGACGCAGGCGGCGGGGTTGTCCTGCGGGTTTTCGGCGAACACGCCGCCCGCCGAGGTCAGGTTCACGAACAGGTCGGCTTCCACGATGTTCAGCAGCAGGCTGGCCAGACAGTCGTTGTCGCCGAACTTCAGGTCGTGCACGGCCACGGTGTCGTTCTCGTTGACCACGGGGATGGCCCCCCAGTCCAGCAGCGCGGCAAAGGTGTTGCGGGCGTTGAGGAAGCGGTTGCGGCTCTTCAGGTCGTCGCGGGTCAGCAGCACCTGGGCCGAAATGCGGCCGCGCCGGGCAAAGGCTTCATCATAATAATGCATCAGGCGGCTCTGCCCGATGGCCGACGCCGCCTGCCGGTGGGGCATGCCCGAAATCTCGCAGCGGCTGCGCAGCACGCCGCGCCCGGCCGCCACCGCGCCGGAAGACACCAGCACCACGCGCCGCCCGCCTTCCTGCAGGGCGGAAAGCTGGGCCGCCAGCGATTCCACCATGGCCAGGTCCAGCCCTTCGCCGGTGGTCAGCACGGCGCTGCCCACCTTGACCACGACGCAGCGCGCGTCCGTCAGCGCCCTGCGCCGCTCGGCGCGCCAATCGCCCGCCGTATCCGCCTGATCCTGCTTCGCCTCGTTCCGTCCGGACATGCCGTCGCTCCGTTGGGATGCGGGCGCGCGGCCGGCTCGCGCCGGGCCTATTCACGCACCCAGATCACCTCGATGTCGCTTTCTTCCTCGTCGAATTCCTCGGTCTCGCGCAGGCGCACCAGGGCCTCGTGGGTGTCCAGCGCGTCGCGCATGCGCCACATCTCGTCCACCACGGCCTCCAGCCCTTCGCCGGTAAGCGCGGACATGAAGAACACCGTGCGGCCGTCGGCGGCGGCGCGTTCGCGCAGGGCCTGCACCTCTTCCGGGGTGCGCAGGTCGATCTTGTTCACCACCTGCAACTGCACCCGCTCGCCAAGGTCGGCGTCGAAGCGCACCAGTTCCTCGTTGATGAGGTCGAAGCCGCTCCACGGTGGCCAAGGCCCTGCCCCGCGTGCGCCCCCTCGATAAGGCCGGGAATGTCCGCGATGACCAGCCGCTGTTCCGGGTCGGCGTCGTCGATCATCACGCCGAGGTTGGGCGTCAGCGTGGTGAAGGGATAGGCCGCGATCTTGGGCCGCGCCGCGGATACCTTGGAGATGAACGTGGACTTGCCCGCGTTGGGCAGGCCCAGCAGGCCCGCGTCGGCCAGGATCTTCAGTTCCAGGCGCAGCGAGCGCTCCTGGCCCGCCTCGCCCTTCTGGGCGAAGCGCGGGGCGCGGTTGGTGGACGACTTGAAGTGCTCGTTGCCCTTGCCGCCGCGGCCGCCCTGCGCCACCACGAAAACCGTTTCGGGGTCGGAAAGGTCGGCCAGCAGGGTTTCGCCGTCGTCGGTCAGCTCGTAGATCTGGGTCCCCACGGGCAGTTCCACCGTCAGGTCGTCGCCCTTGCGGCCGTGGCACTGGCTGCCCATGCCGCCCTGCCCGTTCGGCGCCTCGTAGGTGCGTTGCAGGCGGAAATCGTAGAGCGACAGCAGCCGGGAGGAGGCGCGCAGGATGACGCTGCCGCCGTCGCCGCCGTCGCCCCCGTCGGGGCCGCCGCGCGGCACGAACTTTTCGCGGCGGAACGAGACGCAGCCGTTGCCGCCGTTGCCCGCGCGAACCGTGATGGTGGCTTCGTCGACGAAGCGCATGATGGATGCCTGCCTTGGATGCTGTGGATATACAATGGATGCGGCGCCGGGGC
>JALHHV010000119.1 GCA_022837365.1 Desulfovibrio sp.
CAGTCCGCCGCCAGCGAGGAGATCAACCGGTCCATCGAGGACATCAGCCGGGTTTCGGCGGAATCGGCCGAGGTGATGCGCCAGTCCGCCTCGGCCGTGGCCGACCTGGCCCAGCAGTCGCACGTGTTGCAGGAACTTATCCGCAAGATGCGCGAAGAGGGGTAGGGGCTGTTTCCAATTGTCCTTTCGCCCGTTGGCTTCGTCAAACTTCCCTGCCCTGTCGGTCGAATACAAGAAGAGTATGCGTTGCGGTCGCCATCCGTAAGGTTCGCTTCGCTCACCTAACGGCTGCCGCACTCCCACAGGGCAGGCTCGTTTTCCTTGCCAACGAACGAAAATCCTAATTGGAAACAGCCCCTGGGAGACCGGACGCACCCCCCGCAGGGGCCATCCCCGCGTCCCGCCGGGGCGTTCGCCTCGGCGGGACGCGTCATTTCCCGAAGGGGACGGCGCGGCTACCCGGCGGTCTCGCGTTCCCAGGCGGCCATGCAGTCGGCCAGCCGGGCGAACGCCTCGCCCCCGGCGGGGCGGCGGCGCACGTCCAGCACGTCGTGCAGCTTGCGCACCTGGCGCACCATCTGTTCCAGCCGTTCGTCCTCGGCCACCAGCAGCCAGATGCGGCTCACCTGGCCGCCGTTCACCGGCGTGCACAGGATGGCCTCGACGTTGAACGCCCGCCGGGCGAACAGCCCGCACACGTGCGACATGACGCCGGGGTGGTTGTTCACGGTCAGGCGCAGGGCCACCAGCGGGCGGGCAGACGGGGCGGTGCCGGCGGGCTGGCCGGGCCGGGCGATATCAGGCGTGGACATGGCGGCCTCCGGCGGCGTCGGCATGGGCGTCGCAATCGTTGTCATCTTCCTGCATGGCGGCGTCCGTTTCCGGCTCGCCCCCGATCATTTGCAGATTGTCCGCGCCGGGGGGCACCATGGGATACACGTTGGCCTCGGCGGGCACGGTGACCCGGATCAGGCACGGGCCGGGGGCGCGCAGCGCGTCGGCCAGGTCGCGCAGGGGGTGTTCGCTGGCGTCCAGGTCCACGGCGGGCACGCCGAACCCTTCGGCGATGCGCGCGAAATCCACTTTGCGCCGGTATGCGCTGGCCACCAGCCGCCCCTCGTAGAACAGTTCCTGCTGCTGACGCACCAGGCCCAGGGCGTTGTTGTCGGCCAGCAGGATCTTGACGTTCACCCCTTCCTCGGCGGCGGTGGCCAGTTCCTGGATGTTCATCTGGAGGCTGCCGTCGCCGGTGAAGCACAGCACCGTGGCCTCGGGCCGGGCCAGCGCCGCGCCGATGGCGGCGGGCAAACCGAACCCCATGGTGCCGAGCCCCCCGGAAGTCAGCCAGCGGCGCGGGCCGCGCAGGGGATAGGCCTGGGCCGTGCGCATCTGGTGCTGGCCCACGTCGGTGGCCACGATGGCGTCGTGGTCCACGGCGTCGGCGGCGCAGCGGATCAGGCCGTACGGCGTGCGCGGGTCGTCCGCGCCGGGCATGACGAAGGGGTGGCGGCGGCGGCATTCCTCCACCCGGGTCAGCCACGCCTCGCGTCCGGTCTCCGCGCGGTGGCGCAGCAGGGGCAGCAGTTCGGCCAGGGCCAGCCCCACGTCGCCGGTGATGCCGCAGTGCACCGGCAGGATCTTGTCCAGTTCGCTCTCGTCGATGTCGATGTGCACGATGGTGGCCTGGGGACAAAAGCGCTCGGCCTTGCCCACGGCCCGGTCGTCGAAGCGGGCCCCGGCCACCAGCAGCACGTCGCATTCGGCCAGCAGCAGGTTGGTGTGCCGCGCGGCGTGCATGCCCAGCATGCCGAGGGACAGGGGATGCCCGGCGGGCATGGCGCCGAGGGCCATCAAGGTCATCACCGTGGGCAGCCCGGCCCGTTCGGCCAGTTGCACGGCCATGTCCGACGCGCCGGAGGCCACCACCCCGCCGCCCAGGTAGAGCATGGGACGTCTGGCCGCGTTGAGCAGCGCGGCCGCGCGGGATATGGCGGCCGGGTCCGGCGCGGGGGGCGCGGCAGGCTGGCCCGGCTGCGGCGGGTTGTCGAACACGGCCGGGTCCACCGGGGCCATCTGCACGTTCTTGGGAATGTCCACCAGCACCGGGCCGGGGCGGCCGGACGCGGCGATGCGGAAGGCGGCGGGAATCACCTCGGCCAGTTCGTCCACCGAGCGCACCAGGAAGTTGTGCTTGGTCACGGGGATGGACATGCCGTAGATGTCCACCTCCTGGAAGGCGTCCGAGCCGACGAGACCCAGCGGCACCTGCCCGGTGACGCACACCACGGGCACGGAGTCGAGCTTGGCGTCGGCGATGGCCGTCAGGGTGTTGGTGGCGCCGGGGCCGGACGTGGCGAAGAACACGGCGGGCCGCCCGGTGACGCGGGCCATGCCCTGGGCCATGAAGCCCGCGCCCTGCTCGTGCCGGGCCAGCACGTGGCGGATGGAATCCGCGCGGCCAAGGGCGTCGTACAGGGGCAGGTTGGCCCCGCCGGGAATGCCCGCGACGACGTCGACGCCCTGCCGCTCCAGCAGGCGGATGACCAGGTCCGCGCCGTTGGGCTGGCGTTTCCGGGGGGTGGGTGCGGCGCCGGATGCGGCGCCGGGGGCGATGCCCGGTGTGGTGCCCGGTGTGATGCCGGGCGCGTTGCTGGACGGGGTGTGGGCTGGCATGTGCGCTCCTCCTGTGGTCCGGGCGGAGCCGGGAGAGGGTGCGCCATTTCCGCCGCGTCGCGGAAAAACGACAACCCCCGCCGGCTCGCGCCGACGGGGGTTGGACTGTTCTCTGCTGCTGAGACCTGCCCCGGCTACGGCGCGACGCGACGTACTACGCGTACGACGACCGCTACGAATACCGGGGCCAGTAGGCCGGTGGCGTTCGGAAGTGCGGTGGCTGCGGTGCGGCGCATGGGGCTATCGTCCTTGCGTTGGAGATGCGAAGAAAACCTGGAAGACCATGGGTACCGGACTGTATGCCGCAGTCCGCGCGGCAGGTCAAGCCGACAAATACGGATTGGTCGAACGAACAGTACAAGGCCGCGACGGCGCGTTGCTGCGGCACGGCAGCGCTGCCGCGCGGCTTGACGCCGGGGGCGAAACAGGCTAGTCAACCGTCCGCCGCGCGCAACGGGCCTTTCGTGCCCGCGCGGCCATGCGGCGCAAGCCGTGCGGACAGCATGCCCCGACCATCATGCCCTTGTAGCTCAGTCGGTAGAGTGCGTCCTTGGTAAGGACGAGGTCAGCAGTTCAATCCTGCTCAAGGGCTCCATTTCGGGCCGCCGGGAAACCGGCGGCCCGGCTTCGTTTCCGCCCCCCTTGCACCGTGCGCGTCCGCAGCCCCGCCAGACGGCGCGGCCAGACGGTGCGGCCAGACGCGGGCCGGAGGCGGCGCGGCCAGACGGTGCGGGAGGTTGCGTCCGGGGCATGATAACCTGCGCCCGCCGCGCCTCCGACGGCGTCCGCACCATTGCCCGCGCGGGCGACACGTCATACCATAGGGCTGTAGGGTGGCCCCGCGCGTCCTTCTTCCTGCGTCCTCTCCGGCTCCTTTCCGGCCCGCGTCTTCCGCCCGCCGCCAGCCATCCTGCGCACGCATCCGGCCCGCATGCCGTCACGCGCGCAGGCGCGCCGCATCCCGCGGCGACGGGCCGCCAGCACGGAGGGAACGTCATGAACGACCTCAGGGAAGACCGCAGGGAACATTTCCGCATCAATCTGGCGGCCGACGAATACGACTATCCGTGCCGCATCCGCTACGGCGAGCACGAATACAAGGCGCGGCTGCTGGACGTGAGCACCGGGGGCGCGCGCCTGCTGGTGTACGGCGGCGGCGCGGACCTGGGCGGCGCGAGCAAGGGCATGTACCTGCACGCCACGGTGAGCGAGCCGGGCCACTTGCAGAACATCCCCTATCACACCCGCTGGTACCGGGGGAACGAAATGGGCGTGGAGTTCGAACCGCCCCTGAACGCGGGCCGCGAAGAACTGCTGCGCGCCATGGCCCACTGCCGCTGAGGACGGCCCGGCGACAACGGATACGGAGTACGGACCGGACGCGAAAGCGCCGGGACTACAATCCCCACTTCTCCACGGTAACCGGGGTGTACGCGCGCATGGCGGCCACCAGCCGGGCCGGGTCCGCATGGGCCATGACCATGGCCTTGTGCCCCTGGGGCAGAAAGCGCTCCTCGATCATGTGGTCGATCATGCCGAAGAACGGCCCGTAGAAACCGCCCACATCCAACAGGCCGATGGGCCGCGCGGGCGGATAAAGCTGGCCTTCCACCCATATCTCGAACAACTCCTCCAGCGTGCCGATGCCGCCGGGCATGGCCACGAAGCCCTCGGCCAGTTGGGCCATGCGGGCCTTGCGGCTGCGCATGTCAGGCACCACGTCGTGGCTGGTCAGCCCTTCGTGCAGTTGGCCGCGCTCCACCAGCTTCTCGGTGATCACGCCGTGCACCTCGCCCCCGGCGCGCAGGGCCGCGTCGGCCACCACGCCCATGAGCCCCTTGGTGGTGCCGCCGTAGACCAGGCGGATGGACTGGGCCGCCAGGGTCTGCCCCAGGGACACGGCGGCCTTCAGGTAGCCGTCGCCCCTTCCGAAATTGGAGCCGCAATACACGGCGATGCTGCGCATGACGAATGTCCCTTCTGTCGCGTGGTCGCGGCGATGCTGTGATGGTCCGATGCAGTGACGATCCTGCCGGGCGGCGCGCCCGCGCACGCCCGCAAGGGCGGTTACCTACTCCCCTGCGGCGCGGGGCGCAAGGGCGGAAACACCCCCGGTCCCGCCGCGTCTCCCCGCTGTTTCCCCAAAAACAACACGGGGCCGGATGTCACATCCGGCCCCGTGCATGTTCTTCATGCCAGGGCGGAAACAGGCGTGATCCCGCGCGGGCGGCGCGACGGGATTTTCGTGCTCCGGCAAACCAAAGCTGCAAACCGGGATTTTTTTCCGCAACGCGCCTCAACCGTCAGGGAGCCCGCCGGAAGACATTGCCGGGTGTTTGCCCGTACTGTTTGCGGTAGGCGGTTATGAAGTGGCTGATGCTGGCATAGCCAATCTCAAAGGCACATTCGCTGACATTGCGCTTGCGCTCGCTAAGCATGGCATGGGCATATTGCAGCCTGCAATTATGCAAAAAACCGGCGATGGTAACGTTAAATAATTGTTTGAATGCCCTGTTGGCCTTTGATTCACTCATTCCAACAGATGCGCACAGATCTTTGACACTTGTTTTTTCAAGAAATTCATTTTCAATGCGTTTTTTTAGACGCGTCAGGATGCGCACGTCATGTTCGGACAGAACAGCTGCCTGCGATCTTTGCGACAATTCGGCGTTACTCAATATCCTGGCGAAAAAATCAAGAGAGGCGGACCGCAGTTCCATGGCATTTAACGGATCGTCTTTACGCATACTCACGAGACGACGCCCGATGCTGACAAGATCAGGAGAGCCGCACCCCGCCAGGACGGGAATGCTGCGCCGTGTGCCGTCTTCCCGGAAATGCAGAATACGCGCCATGCTTTCTGCAAAACGCAGCCCGAAATGTTCCTTGGCCGCGTCTTCCGTCACCATGAGGGAAACATGGCTCCACGCTTTCGGAGCTGTTATGTGTCCCTTGGTGTGCTGACCATACCAATCTCCGGCGATGAAATCGTTTTCTTTCATCACGAAATGAAGCTCTTCGTTCCCCGCCACTTCCATGGTGCAGCGTCCTTTCAAAAAAAGCATGAAAATCGAACACGGCTGATCACAAAAAAAATCTGGAAGCGCACTATGGGGTGGAATGGGTCCACCACTGCACACAGTAAGGAATATTCCCTTCAGGGGTTCAAAAACGCTGTTTTGCACCTTGAAATCGCCCGCGCGGGCGACAAAGCTTGCAACGGATTCACGTGCGGCGGACAGCGGCGGTATATTCCGCAGGGTTGTGGAGAGACTCGTGCAGGCGTCCACACAAATCTCAACCAGATCCACGCGGCCCTGCGCAACGGGTTCGTTTTTCCGGCACTGGTCGTTGTCGAGCATATCTACGCCACTCCTCCAGTACGCGTATTCGATTACCCCCCCCCTACAGCAGGTGATAATCAAAATCAATAATAAAAGTTCATTGATCTTGCCGTATTGCGTGAACCGTCAGCACGTTTGTGAAGGCCGATACGGAATGCGATTAAACATTGCCGGAATCCGGGCAAGACTCTCTTTTTTATATGACATATCAGCTGAAAATGATGTTCAAATTCATTTTGTTGCAACGCAGGAGAGTCATCATGAAGCGTCTTTTGGTTCTGTTCCTCTTGGTTGGGATTCTGGGCGTCGCCCCGGCTCACGCTGCCGAGAATGAGCAGGTAGGGCTGTATGTCGGCGGCAAGCTCGGGATGAGCATCGAACGCTTTGATAACGCCAGATTTGGCCTCAAAGGAGGGTCGGAAAGCTTTCCCCCTCCATACGGGGATTTATCCTGGAACCACCAAAGCTTTGGTTTGGGCGACTTTCAGGACAGTGTCCCTGCTGGCGGTCTGACTTTGGGGTATGACTTCGATAAACGTTTCAATATGCCTGTGCGTGTTGAACTGGATTATACCCTGAGAGGCAAGGCCAGCGATACCAACCAGCAAAACGACTTGCCGTGGCAATACACTTCGCCGGTTTATGGGGACTTCACCGGGCCTACTTCCGTCAGAATGAAGAACTCGCTTCGCCTGCAAACCCTGATGCTCAACGCCTGGTGGGATATTGACACCGGAACGGCTTTTACCCCCTACATCGGGGGAGGACTGGGGTGCGCATTTGGAGAACTTAAATCCACAGCCACTGATGTCGAGGGAAATGAAGACACGAACGCCAGCGACAACTTTGCAAATTTCGCCTGGAGCCTTGGCGGGGGATTGGGCTATGCTGTCACTGAGCATTGGACGGTAGACCTTGGCTACCGCTATATCAATGCCGGAGACCATGAAATGGAGTATGACAATGGCGGCAACTATGTCAAAATCGATCGAATCGACGCACATGATATCATGTTAAGCCTCCGCTATACATTCTGACAGACACAAGTACAGGTTTGATTGCATCAAAATCCGCCGGCCGCGGTTCGCGGCTGGCGGATTTTACTTAATTCTTCTGCAATGTTATTTCTCAACACCGCATTGAAAGAGTGGGCATATGCCACTGCATACACCCACTCCAAACATACGAACCAAGATCCTTCAGGGGAGCTTGCGAGCCTTACGGCTGCGCGTCGCGCCCTTCGGGTCGGAAGCCAGCGGGAAAAAGGACGGTTGCAGTCGGCCCCTAGCCGCAGCAGCTGCTGGAACTCCCGCACCCGCTGCATCCCCCGCCGCCACCGCCGATCTGCACTTCGGAGGTCACGGCGAAGCCCATGGAGCGCTCCAGCAGCGCGTCATTGACGCAGAAGGTATAGCCGCCGGGCTCGAACACCTTGTCCTCCTCGCCGGGCTCGTCCAGGGCCAGGGCCAGGCGCGGGCCGCTGCAACCGCCGGGGGCCAGGTAGACGCGGATGGGGCTGCGCTCCTTGTCGGAGAAATAGGCATCGAGTTCCGTGCGGGCACGGTCGGTAAGCGTAATCATGGATTCCACTAGCTCCTTGCTGTTGCGATAGATAAAAACGATACGAATAATTATAGGCATCAATTCTTGCACTGGCAAGAAGCGCCGCCCCGCCTTCCCCCGCCCCTTGCCGGATCAGCCCCGGCGTTCCGCCGCCACCTCGGCGTGGCGGAAGCAACTGGTCAGGTGATCGTTGACCAGGCCGGTGGCCTGCAAATGTGCGTAGATGACCGTGGACCCCACGAACTTGAAGCCCAGCCGCTTCAACTCCCTGGACACCGTGTCCGACAGCGGCGTGGTGGCAGGCACCTGCGCCAGTTCGCGCCACTGGTTGCGCACCGGGCGGCCGTCCACGAAGTTCCAGACGAACGTATCGAAGCTGCCGTGGCGGGCCTGCACGTCCAGGAACAGCCGGGCGTTGTGCACGGCGGCCTCCACCTTCAGGCGGTTGCGCACGATGGATGCGTCGCCCAGCAACCGTTCCACGTCGGCCGGGGTGAACCGGGCCACCACGGCGGGGTCGAAGTCCGCGAACAGGCGGCGGTAGCCTTCGCGCTTGCGCAGGATGGTCAGCCACGAAAGCCCGGCCTGCGCCGCCTCCAGCACCAGGAATTCGAAGTGGATGCGGTCGTCGCGCACGGGCACGCCCCACTCTGCGTCGTGGTAGGCGATCTCTTCCGGCGCGCGCGCCCACGGGCAGCGCGCCACGCCATCCTGCGCGCCATGCATGGCCGCCCCGCTCATCGGGCCATCTCCAGCACCAGTTCCAGGTAGGCCGGGTTGCCGTGCGTCAGCACGTACTGCGGGGCCGGGGTGCGGAACCACACCCGGCCCGGTCCGCCGTCCGTGGCGGGCTCGAACAGGGTGGCCTCGATCACGTAGTTGCGGCGCTGGTCGATGCGGGCGGCGTCGAAATCGATGCGGTACGGCGCGGGCGCCCGCACCGGCGCAGGCAGTTCCACGCGGGCCAGTTCCACACCTTCGCCGCCATCGGTCACGTCCAGCAGGCGCACCTCGCCCTGCACCGAAAGCGGCAGCAGGATGCGCTGGCGATAGGTGACCGTGCCGCTCAGCGTGGCCAGCGCGCCGGGCCGGTGCAATTTCAGCTTTTCGCTGCACCCGGCCAGCAGCGCCGCCAGCACCAGCAGCGCCGCCAGCACCGCAAACCCGCGCGCGGCGGACGGATTTTCCTGCATTGTCGAGTTGTTGCCGTCGTTCATGCATCCTCCCCAAGGGCTGTTGAATGATCCATTTCACCACCTCCCTGCCATACCCGCGCGCCCAAGGCCAGCATTGTGCGGCGCACCGGCCCCTTTTCCATTGACTTTGGCACGCCGAATCCTTACTGCTGCATCCGTCGCGAATCCCATCCACTCCGTTCCGGCGGGCACCCCCACCGGCAGCACGCGGCCACACCCCGCCCGGCATCGCCGGCCACCCCATGCATACCCCCGCACCGTCCCGCCTTCTCCGCGCCTCCGGCCCGCCCGGCCGGGTCTTCACGCACGTCGCACCGCCGGGCCGTTTCCCCGGCTAGCCGCTTATCCCCCATATTTCCGGGCATCTTGCCCGCTCCCGCGAATGCGCCTAGAATGCGCGACGCGGCGTACCTTCCGCACAACCCCCAGGAGATTTCCATGTACCGCAACACCAAGAACGTTCCCTTCTACATCCTCGGCAAGGGTTCCTTCGCCCAACTGGGCGACCTCGTGGACGCGCGCCGCGCCGCCGTGGCCGGTCCCGCCGTGTTCTTCGTGGACCACTACTTCCGGGGGCGCGAACTGGAAGGCCGCCTGCCCAAGAAGGACGGCGATCTCGTGCTGTTCGTGGACACCACCAACGAACCCACCACCGGGCAGATCGACGACTTCGCCGCCGCCGTGCGCGCCCATGACAACCGCCTGCCCTGCACCGTGGTGGCCATCGGCGGCGGAGCCACCCTGGACGTGGGCAAGGCCGTGGCCAACATGCTGACCAACCCCGGCCAGGCCGCGGACTACCAGGGCTGGGACCTGGTCAGGAACCCCGCCCCGCACAAGATCGGCGTGCCCACCCTGTCCGGCACCGGCGCCGAATGCTCGCGCACCTGCGTGCTGCTGAACGCCAAGCGCGGCATCAAGCTGGGCATGAACAGCGACATCACCATGTACGACCAGCTGCTGCTGGACCCGGAACTGACCCGCACCGTGCCGCGCGACCAGTACTTCTACACCGGTATGGACACCTACATGCACTGCATCGAATCGCTGCGGGGCAGCTACCGCAACGTCATCGTCGATGCCCTGGCCCAGAAGGCCGTGGACATGTGCGAGGAAATCTTTCTCTCCGACGACATGATGGCCGAGGAAAACCTGGAAAAGATGATGATCGCCTCGTACCTCGGCGGCATGAGCGCCGGCAACGTGGGCGTCATCCACCCCATCTCCGCCGGGCTCTCCGTGGTGCTGCACACCCACCACGGCATCGCCAACTGCTACGCCCTCAGCGTGCTGGGCGAATTCTACCCCGAAGACTACCCCAAGTACGCCAGGATGATCGAACGCCAGGGCGTCAACCTGCCCAAGGGCCTGTGCGCCAACCTCTCCGACGACCAGCTCAAGGCCCTGGTGGCCTCGTCCGTGGTGCACGAAAAACCCCTCGTCAACGCCCTCGGCCCCGACTTCCGCAAGATCCTCACCGACGAGAAGGTCATCTCGCTGTTCAAGGCCATGTAGGGCTGGAAAGGATTTTAACCGGGGAGGGGACCTTTTGAAAAAGGTCTCCCTCCCCGGACCCCTCCCCCCAAAACTTTTCATCAGGGGCGACTGCGCTGGCAAAACGGCGGATGCACCGTCATACTTTAGCCGTCCCCCACTCGCCTTGCCCGTATCCTGACCGGAACGCACGCAGTGCGGTACGGTCAGGCATAAGGGGTCAAGGGGGCACGGCCCCCTTGCGGGGCGTGGGGCGGAGCCCCACACACTCTTGATGCTGCGTCGCAGGAGCACGTACAGATGGATATCAAGGTGAATTTCAGCGGCCGCGCCCTCTACTACACGGAGGACGAGATTGCCGTTGTGGCCGAGGCCATGCGCACTGCCGAGACCCTGACCCAGGGCCGGTACATGCAGGAATTCCAGCGCAAGTTCGCGGAGTACCTGGGCGTGGAGCACTGCTTCGCGGTGATGAACGGGGTGTCGGCGCTGGAACTGTCGGCGCAGTTGTGCCGGTTCAAGCCGGGCGATGAGGTGGTCATCCCCTCGCACACCTTCACGGCGTCGGCGTATCCGTTCCTGAAGAAGGGCGCGAAGCCGGTGTGGGCGGACATCGACCTGCGCACCCGCGTGGTGACGGCGGAAAGCATCGAAAAGGTGCTGACCCCGCGCACCAAGGCCATCGTGGTGGTGCACCTGTACGGCTATGTGGCGGACATGCCCGCCATCATGGACCTGGCCCGTTCGCGCGGCATCCTGGTGGTGGAGGACACGGCCCAGTCCATCGGCGCGGACGTGGACGGCAAGATGTCCGGCAGCTTCGGCGACTTCGCCATCTATTCCTTCCACTCGCACAAGAACCTGACGACGCTGGGCGAGGGCGGCATGCTGGTGGTGCAGGACCCGGAACTGGCGAAGCTGGTGCCCATGCTGCGCCACAACGGGCACTGCGGCTTCGACTTCGAGCGGCCCGACTACTGGGTGCCCGCCATGGGCAACGTGGACATGCCCATGATCGACGGCGAAATGCTGTGGCCCAACAACTACTGCATCGGCGAGATCGAATGCGCGCTGGGCATCAAGCAGCTGGAGCGCATCGACCGCATCAACGCGGAAAAGCGCGAGCGCGCCGTGCGCTTCATCGACGCGCTGGCCGACTACCCGGAACTGGAGTTCCACCGCGTGGACACCACCCGGCACAACTACCACCTGCTGGCCGCGCGCATGACCAACGGCAAGCGCGACGCGTTCATCCGCGCCATGTTCAACGACAAGGGCGTGAAGTGCGTGGTGCAGTACTACCCGCTGAACCGCTACCCGTTCTACCAGCGCCTGGGTTACGGCGCGGCGGACTGCCCCAACGCCGACGCGTTCTTCGACAACATGATCTCCTTCCCGTTCCAGCACTGGCTGACCGGGGAAGAATTCGACTACATGCTTGCCGCCGCCAAAGACGTGCTCGACGGGCTGCGCAGGGGTTAGCGGCACCATGACCGCCACCCGGCGCTGCATCGTCATCCCCGCCATCAAGAAGAACGCGGTCATCCCCGACCAACTGGTGAAACGGCTGGCCGGGGTGACCCTGATCCAGCGCGCCATCGACACGGCCCGGTCCGTGGCCGAGGCGGCGGACATCGTGGTGGTCACCGACAGCCAGGAAATCGCCCTGGTCTGCGAGCGCAACGGGGTGCGCCACCACTACAACGCCAGCCTGCGCTTCACCTCGCTGGACATCGTGCGCGAACTGCGCGGCGTGCTGGAAGAACTGGCCGCCGCCTACCCGTACCTGGTCATCTACCGGGCCAGTTGTCCGCTGCTGACCGGGCACGACATCGACGACGCCTTCGCCCGCTTCCGGAACGAGGGCGCGGACGTGCTGGTGACGGTGAAGAGCATCCGCCAGCGGGTATGGGAAAAGCGCGACGGCAGCCTGGACGCGATCCTGGCCGACGAAGGGCCGGAGGACGGGCAGGACGACCGTTCCTCCGGCAACCGCGAAGTCTACGTGGAAAGCAAGGCGCTGGTCATGCTGCGCGCCTCGGCGCTGGCCCCCGGGGCCACCCCGCGCGTGATGCCCTATTTTCTCAACGACCGGGCCATCGAGATCAACAGCTACCAGGACTGGTGGCTGTGCGAAAAGCTGCTGGAGCGGCGGCACATCGTGTTCGTGGTGGCGGGCTACCCGGCCATCGGCATGGGGCACGTGTTCCGCGCCCTGATGCTGGCCCACGAGATTTCCGACCACAAGATCACCTTCCTGTGCACCCGCGACAGCGAACTGGCGGTCAAGAACATCGCCGCGCGCGACTACCGCACCTACATCCAGCAGACGGACGACCTTGCCGCCGGGCT
>JALHHV010000120.1 GCA_022837365.1 Desulfovibrio sp.
CAACCGCTTTTTTCGTTTTCCTCGTTTTTTCCCGAGGACCCCGTGGACCCCGTCGAAGGAATCCGGAAAGCGGCAACCTGTTGATCCGGCTGAAAGAGCAAGCCGCGTCGGACGCTGTCCGTTGCGGCGAAGGGGGTATTTAGGGCATCAGGCGGGCAGGTGTCAACACGGTTTTTGAGCGCTGCCCGAAATTATCCATCAACAATGTGATTTATCACGGATTAATTATGTACAATCGGCACCGCAATTGTCCCCTTTCCGCCCCGCCTCTTGCCGGAAGCGCCTCGCACGGGTAACACTGCCCACCTGACCGGGCCGCGCGGACCGCCTGTCCTACCGCCCCCGTCCGCACACTTTTCCTACATTATGAACGGAGCATCCATGTCGCAGACACACCGGGCGCAAGGCCGCCAGCAGCAGGACGGCGCGTACGTCCGCAAGTCCACCATGTACATGGCCGTGGCCGTGGCGCTGATCGTCGGCGCGTTCCTTGGCGTGCAGGCGGCGAGCATGTATTCGCCCGCGCCCGCGCAGGAAAAGCGCGCCGTGTCCGCCCCCAGCCAGCAGGCCCAGAACGGCGCGGCCAGCCAGATATCGCCCGAGATCATGGGGCGCATCCTGGAAATGGAGCAGGCCGTATTGAAGGACCCCAGCGACGTGGCCGCGTGGACCAAGCTGGGGCACCTGTACTTCGACACCGACCAGCCCAAGAAGGCCATCCCTGCCTACGAGAAGTCGCTGGCGCTCAAGCCCAATGACCCCGACGTGCTGACCGACCTTGGCGTGATGTACCGCGAGGACCACCAGCACGACCGCGCCCTGGCCACCTTCGAGAAGGCCATCGCCATCAATCCCAAGCACCAGATCGCCCGCTTCAACAAGGGCATCGTGCTGTACTTCGACCTGGAGCGGAAGGACGAGGGCATGAAGGCGTGGCGCGAACTGCTGGCCATCAATCCCGACGCCAAGGCCCCCAACGGCCAGCCGCTGAAGGAAATGATGCAGTCGCTGCAACAGCAGAGCAAGTAGGACGGGACCCCCGTCACACCGTTACACCGTGCGGATGCGCGCGGCGGTCACGTGCCGTCGCGCGCTTTTCGCTTGCGGCCGGATACGCGTGACGGGGCACGATCACTGAAATTCCCGCGCGGCCTCGCCCGCCGTTCCGGACCTTGATTTCCACTCGCCCCCCATGCCGAAGTGCGCTATGGTCCGACGGGGCGCGGCCCTGGCGCCGCGCCGCGCACGGTCAACACGCAACCCGCGCGCCCCGCGCGCCCACGGAACCATGCCGCACGCCCCGACCATCGCTTCGGCCCGCCGCTCGCCCCGCGTCCCCGCGCCCCGCGTCCCGTTATCCCGCCCGCATTTCTCCGGCCACCGCGCCAGCCTGCCCCGCGTGGCCGCCTGGCTGCTGCTGGCCTGCTGCCTTGCGGCATGGCCGGTCACGTCCACGCTGGCCGCCACGGCCGCGCCCGGCGCCAACCAGTCCGGCACCAGCCAGACCAGTGCCGCGCCCGCGTCCTCCAACGCCACCCGCGCGCTGGACACCTCGTCCCTGCTGGCCACCCAGCCGCTGGCCCCGTTCATCGAATTCCTGGTGGACCCCACCGGCGCGCTCAGCGTGGACGAACTGCTCTCGCCCTCGCATCAGGCCGGGTTCACCCCGCTGGGCAACGGCCTGCCCTTGTTCCGCTCCGGCTCCACCTGGCTGCGCCTGACCCTGGCCCCCCGCCCCGCCGACGGACAGAACCGCCAGTTGCTGCTGGACCTGGGCCGCGACCTGCCCGGCCGCGCCACGCTGTTCCTGGCCAAACGCAACCAGCCCGGCGAACCCAACGAATGGCAGCCGCAAGACCCCGAGGGCGGCAACGTGTTCACCCTGCCCGACCCCGTGGGCAAGCCCGTGCCGGTGTACGTGAAGCTGGACGGCGTGCCGGGTCCGTGGTTCGCGCCCATGCTGCGCACCCCCCAGAACGCGGCCGCCAACAACGACGCCCTGGCCCGCCCCCTGGTGGTGGGGGCGCTGGTGGCCGTGCTGGCCCTGTGCCTGCTGCGCGGCGTTTTCGAGCGGGGCGAATGGCGGCTGTGGACCAGCCTGTTCGCCGCCGCCGTGCTGATCCAGGCCGTGGCCGGGCAGCCGCCCACGCCCGCCGGATACGTGCCGCTGCGCGGGCTGCCCGGCGTTCTGGCGCCCGGCCTGGCCCTGATGCTGCTGCCCCACGTGGGACGGCACCTGCTGCGCACCCGCGACGAGGCGCCCAACGCGGACATGCAACTGCGCGTGGTCTCGCTGGCCGGGGCCGTGCTGGCCCTGCTGCCGCTGGTGCCGGGCATGGCCTGGGCCTCGCGCCTGCTGGCGCTGTGGCCGCTGCTGCTGGTGCTGGTGCTGCCCGCCGCCCTGGCCTGCAAGTTCCGCAAGCTGCCCGGTTCGCGCCGGTTCCTCACCGGGTGCCTGGCCGCGCTGGCCGGGGCCGGGGTGGGCGTCGCGGGGCTGGCGTCTCCGGCGCCCGCCGTGTGGCTTTCCACGGCCCCGCTGTGGGGCCTGGCCCTGCTGGCCCTGCTGGTGGCGGGCACCGGCACCCCGCGCCCGGCCGAGGCCGAGGGCACCCTGACCGGCGGGCGCGGCTACCGCGTGCGCAAAAGCCCGGCGGCGGAGCGCCCCGACCTGGACGACCCTCTGGCCGACGAGCCCGCCTTGCGCCTGATCTCGCCCGAGGAACTGCGCGGCGGGGTGGCCCCGTCCCCCCGCACGCCAGCCATGCCGAACGAATCCGCAGACGAGGCCACAAACGAATCCGCAGACGAGCCCGCCTTCATGGGCAACAGCGGCGGTCCCGCACCCGAGGAACCGCTGGAACTTTCCCTTGGCGACGTAGTGCCCGAACTGGGCGATGCCCCCGCGCCGCGCGGTTCGCGCCGCCTTGCCCGCGCCGCCGCCGCGGCGGAGTCCGCCGGTTTCGCCACCGGCTTCGGGCCGGACGGGGACGGCATGCCCCCCGATGCGGCCTTCGACCCGCTGGCCCTGGCCCGCATGGAAGAAGCCCTGCTGGCGCCCATCGACGCCATGTTGCAGGAACTGGACGGCCTGGAGAACTGCGCGCTGCCCCCGGCCGCCCGCAGCCACGCCGAGGCCGTGGCCGCCACCGGACGCCGGTTGGCGTCCATCGCCGGGGACCTGGGCCGGGTGGCCGCGCCGCAGCGCACCGCGCCGCGCCGGGCCGTGTTCGACCTGCAACGCATGCTGCGCGACGCCCACGACGCCGTGGCCGACCGCGCGGAACGCAAGGGCCTGGCCATCTCGTGGTTCATGGCCCCCCATCTTTCGCAATTGTACGAAGGCGATGCCGGGCAACTCGGCGAACTGCTGCGCCTGCTGGCGGAAAGCTCGGTGCGGTCCACGGACAAGGGCTCGGTGCACATGTCGGTGCGCCGCGTGCCCGACAGCACCGACCCCGGCCACCTGCTGTTCACCGTCAGCGATTCCGGCGCGGGCGCGCCGCCGCACAAGCGCAGCGTCAGCGCGCTGGCCCGCGCCTGGGAGATGGCCGACGCCGCCGGGGGCACCCTGACCGTGGAAAGCGGCCGGGGCCAGGGCACCACCATTTCGTTCACCGCGCGGCTGGTGGCCCTTTCGGGCGACGCCACCGCGCCGCGCCCCTTCGTGGGCGTGGACCTGACCGACGACCTGCGCGTGGCCCGTCCCGCGCCCGACGCCGTCACGGCGGCGGACCACCTGCACCTGGGGCCGGTGGTGCCGCGCCGCCCGTTGCAGGTCATCGTGGCCGACGACGTGCCCAGCAACCGCCAATTGCTGGCCTTCTTCCTGGAAGGGCTGCCGCATGCGCCACTGGAGGCGCGCGGCGCCACCGAGGCGGGCATCCTGTACCGGCGCGCGCCCTCCGGCCTCGTCATCATGGACGGCGACATGCCCGAGGACGACATCGTGGCGGCCGTGGCCTCCATCCGCGGCTTCGAGCAGGAGCACGACCTGGCCCCGGTGCCAGTGCTGGCGCTGGTGGCGAACGAGGCCCAGGCCGAGCGCATGCTGGCCGCCGGGTGCACCGAGACGCTGGAAAAGCCCCTGACCCGCAGCGGCCTGCGCGCCGCCGTGGAACGGCTGGCCCCGCCCCATGCCGAGCCGGAGCCGCTACAGCCCACATACGCGGGATACGGCCCTGCCGCTGTCGCCATGCCGTACGAGGACATGGACGACGCCCACGCCGCGCCGCCGGACTTCGCGGAACTGCCCGACCTGTTCCTGGCTGGCGCGGAAGGCGGCGCGCTGCCGGAACTGCCCGACGAGGCCGACGCCAGGGCCGAAGCGGGCGGGGCGTTGGATCCATCGGAGCCGGTAGTGGGCGAACCCACCGCCTGGCACCCGTGGGACCGCCCCCTGGAGGGCGAGCCGGAACAGCCCCCCGCCGATTTGCCCGGACTCGACCTGCCCGATGGCCCGGACGGGGCGGACGGCGCGGCAATGCACGACGCCACCGGCCATGGCGATCCCGGCGGGGAACCCGACGCGGTGGACGACGCGATCGAGGAATTGCCCGACCTGTTCGGCGCGGACATCTTTGCCGTGCCGCACGCCGACCCCGCCGCCCACGGTGAATCCCCGTCATCCGTCGCCGCACCGGCGGCCGGGGCCTCGCATGGGGGCGGACCGCTGCCCGAAGGCGGGTCGCTTCTGGACCTCATCGTCACCGACGCAGCGGATTTCGAGTCCGCCGGTGATGGCGGCGATGCCACGGCTCCGTCCCTTGCCGCGCCGGACGCCCCGGCGGACGCCGCGATGGCGGCTCCGATCATCGCCGCTGCCCCGGCCTGGGGCGACGATTTCGAGGAGTCGGTGGGCGAGCCCATGCCCGTGGCATCCACCGCTCCCCCGCAGGCAACTCCCGACGGCGCCACCGCCACGACCCGAGAGGATGCAGCCGCCGTGGCGCGCAAGCCCTCCACCGCCGACGGCGGCGAATGGGTGGGCGAGCCCATGCCCATGGAGCCGCACCGGGCCTCCACGCACGCTGGTCCCAGCGCTTCGTCCTCCTACGGGGCGGCGGCGCGGCTGGAGCGCTGGGAACGCGCCCAGCGCGCCCAGCAGCAAGGCCAGCGCGCCGTGCCGCAGCCCCCCGCGACGGAGCGCACGCCGGAGGGAAATCAGGACAGGCACCAGCCGCAAGCGCACGATCCCAGGCCCATCCGCGACCTGTCGGCCGAAGTGCGCCCCGGCTACCGGCCCAAGCAGCCCGTCCAGCCTGCCGCGCCCGCCCCGGCCGCACAGGCCGCGCCTGCCACGGCAGCCGCCACGGTAGCCGCCACGGCAGCCACCGGCCCAGGCTGCGCAGCCCCTGCCCCCCCAGATGCAGTACACCAGGCCCCAGCCAGGCCAGACGCCGCCCCGCCCCGCGCAGGAACAGGCCCCGCACGGCCAATCGTACGCCGCATCATACGCGCAGTCCGCCACGCCTCCCCCGGCAGCCCCCGCCAAGAGCTTTGCCGAGCGCATCGCGGAACGCATCGCCGTCCACCTCGGGCGCAACGCGGACCGCGCCAAGACGCCGGATGACGATACGACGCGGCGTGCCCCGGCCCAACCTGCACGGGACGACCGCGCGGGACGGACCGCCACCGCCCCCGCCCGCCCCGTCCCGCCGCAACGGCCCGAACCGCACGGCCACATGGGCGACGACATCGAGCCGTTCATCCCCGGCCTGCTGGAAACCCTGGACGCGGCGCTGGACGACGCCCGGCGCGGCCGGTCCGACGGCAGCACCTTTGCCGTGCAGGAAGCGGCGGCGCGCATCGCGGGCAAGGCGGAGAGCTTCGGCCTGCGGGTGCTGGAACGCATCGCCCGCTGCGTGGAGCGGGCCGCCACCGCCGACGACATGGAGGCCGTGCGCGACCTGCTGCCCGAACTGGAGGCCGCCGTGGAACGCAACCGCATCGCCCTGGCCCCGCGCGGCGGGCACGGCGGGCGGCGTTCCTGAGCCCGGCCCCCCGTTCCGGCCCCCGTTCGGAACCGACCCGGCACAGGGCATCGCCCCGGCCGCCCATGGACCGGGGCTATTGCATTGCCTCCGGGTTCCCTGCTTCCGCCGGATATTCCCCCAGCGGCATGGGGTGCGGAACACCCCGGAATACCATGCAATCCCCCATCGGTTGCGCATGCATCCCACACCGGCGTTGACACCGTCCGGGAGTGGAGTTAGCCTTCTCTCGTTTGAGTGTTCACTCCTCGCTTCTGCCGTATCGCGGCAGACACTGAAAGGATTCCGACATGAAGCGCAACACCATCCTGCTTACCGCCGCCAAGCTGTTTGCCGAGCGCGGGTTCAACAACACCCCCACCAGCCTCCTCGCCAAGGAGGCGGGCGTGGCGGAAGGCACCATCTTCCGCCATTTCAAGACCAAGGACGACATCTTCCTCACCCTGATCCGCAACGTGAAGGATCAGCTCATCAGCGACATCGAGAAATATCTCGAGGTGCGCGCGCCCGAGACCAGCGTGGAGAAGGTGGTCTCCATCATCAAGTCGTTCTACGTGTTCGTGAAGAAGAACCGCATGGAGTTCTGCCTGATCTTCCGCGACGCGCCCACCCGCTACGGCGAGCGAAACGACGACGTGTTCCTGGCCATCAAGGAAATCTACACCTACCTCAACGAGTACCTTCTGGTGGCCCTGCGCGACGGCCAGAAGGACGGCTCGGTACGCGCCGACATCAATGTCGAGGACACCGCGTGCATGATCGTGGGCATCATGGTGGGCATCGTGCGCACCATCCACTTCCAGTTCGTGGAACCCACCGACGACCTGCTGCGCAACGTGAAGCCGTAGCGGAAACTTCCGCGCCGTTTTCCACGGGGCCGTTCCGCGCATACGGGGCGGCCCTTCGTCATGCGGCGGCCCACGGCCAGGTTTTCCGGACCACGGCCCCGGCCGCCGCCCCGCGCCACGCCCGACGGGAGGTGTTCCCCCCCCCATGTCCACCCAGTCCCCTATGTCCACCATGTCCGCGCCCATCCTCCGCAATCCCGCAGCCCTGCTGCTTCTGCTGCTTCTGGCGGCAGGCGCCTGGTCCGCATGGCCCCTGTGGTCAGCCCGCCCCGCCCATGCCGCGCAGCCAGATCGGCCAGATCGGCCAGATCGGCCTGTCCAGCCGGTGCGCCTGCCCGCCTGCCCCGACCGGCCCAACTGCGTCATCACCCAGGCCGAAGGGGCGGTGCGCGACGGGCAGTACATCGAACCCCTGCCCTTCACCGGCGAGGCCGCGCCCGCCATGCGCCGCCTGGCCGTGGCCCTGTCCGCCCTGCCCGGCTGCACCGTGGTGGAGATGGACGGCCTGACCGTGCGCGCCCAGTGCCGCGGCAAGGTCTTCGGCTTCATCGACGACGTGGTCTGCGTGGCCGACCCGGCGGCCTCGGTGGTGCACCTGCGCTCGGCCGCCCGTTCCGGCTGGTGGGACTTCGGCGTCAACCGGGACCGGGCGGAGCAGTTGCGGCGGCGATTTCTGGGCCTGCCGCGCTAGGGGCCGTCTTGCCCGCCGCCCCCATCGCATTTCCGGTTGCCAAGCGGGCCGCGCGGGCGTAAAGCAGACCCCGCAGCGTGCCCACGGCATATCCACGGCATATCCGTGGTACACCGGGCACGCCGGGGCGGCCATACGGCCCGCCCGCACCCCCGACAGGAGCACAGACGTGGATTCCGGCGACAGTAGTAGATGCCCCGCCGCATCGCACCGTTTCGCAACGACGCACCCGCGCCGCTGCCGCCGTCACGTCCGGGCCTGATCCCCTCCCGGTCCGCCCGGCGGCGCTGCGCGCCCCCGGAGATGGACCATGTTCCGCACGCCGCTTTCCCTGCTTTCCGCATCTTCCGTGCTTTCCGACCGTTCCATCCGGCGCGCCCGCTGCCGGATGCACCGTCGCGTGCTTTCCGTGGCCCGTTCCGCGGACCCGTACTCGTGACGCTCCATTGCTTCCGCCGCCGCGCCCTCTCCTGACCTTCGCGGGTCGGTCCGGCGCGGCGCGCGGCTGTTCCCGGCACGCGCGGCATGCGCCGCGCGCCAGACCGCACCCCGGAACGGACGCAAGGAGCCTTGCCGTGTTCACCATTCACAAGACCATCGACGGCGTGCTCACGCCCGTGGACCACATCGAGCCCGACTGCTGGGTGAACCTGTCCAACCCCTCGGACGAGGAATTGCGCCGCGCCTCGGTGCTGCTGGGCATTCCCCTGGACCACCTGGCCGACCCGCTGGACGCCGACGAACGCGCCCGGCTGGAGCACGAGGACGGCGTGCTGCTGCTGGTCATCCGCGTGCCCCTGGAAAACGCCGCCGACGCGCGCGTGCCCTACGTGACGCTGCCCATCGGCATCGTGATCACCCGCACCGCCGTGGTCACGGTGTGCCGTTCCCCGCGCGACATCGTCAGCGAACTGCTCAACGGCCGCGTGCGCACCATGGACACGGCGCGCCGCCTGTGCCTGGCCATCCACCTGCTGCAACGCACCGCCATCGCCTACCTGAACGACCTGAAGGACATCAACCGGCGCACCGCGTTCATCGAGCAGCGGTTGCAGCAGTCCATGCGCAACCAGGAACTCATAGAACTGCTGAACATAGAAAAGAGCCTCGTGTACTTCACCACGTCGCTCAAGGCCAACGACATCATCATGGAAAAACTGCTGCGCACCCGCACCCTGCGCATCAGCGAAGAGGAAAGCGACCTGCTGGAAGACGCCATCACCGAAAACCGCCAGGCCATCGGCATGACCAACATCTACAGCGACATCCTTTCCGGCACCATGGACGCGTTCGCCTCCATCATTTCCAACAACATGAACACGGTGATGAAGTTCCTGACCGGGTTCACCATCATCCTGATGATCCCCAACATCATCACCGGCATCTACGGCATGAACATCGACACGCCCCTGCACGATTCGCCCTATGCCTTCGGCATCGTCTCCGGGGTGACCGTGGGGCTGTGCCTGGCGGCCTGGCTGGTGTTCATCAAGAAGCGCTGGCTGTAGCCCGCGCCGCCCGCCCGAAACGGCGGAACGCCCCGCCTGGCCGGTCCGACCGGTCCATGCGGGGCGTCGTTCGTTTGCGGCGAAAGGGAAACGGCCCCTAGGGGCTGTTTCCAAATTAGGAT
>JALHHV010000121.1 GCA_022837365.1 Desulfovibrio sp.
ATGTCGGCCTCGCGCGATTCCAGCAGCCCGGCAAGGCGGAGCAGGGCGTCGATCTTGGCGGCGGGAGACGCGGCGGCCAGCTTGCGGGCGGCGGCCTTGGCGCGCTTGCCCATGGACTCGACCAGCAGGGCGATGTCGTCTTTGGTGGCGTCCGGGGCGGCGTCCTGCGTGGTGCCCGGTGTACTGTCCGGGGCGGGGGTGGTGTTCTGCGTGCTCATGGCGGCTCCGGCGCTCTGGCGTTCCGTGTGGCGGCGGAACGACGTGAAGGTTGCGAAACATTGCTATATCCGCAGCCCTTCGGCAACGCAACAATATGACCCGAAGGCCGGGGGCGGCACTGCATGCGGAGGCATCCGGCCCCATCGCGCAAGCCGGTTTGCATGATTTGCGCGCGGCGCATCGCGCCCCGGGCGCGGGCGGGCGAATGGCCTTGTCAAAACCCGCAAGCCCAGACGGGCCGCGAGAAACCGGTCAGCATCCGGAATCCTTTTGACATTTCTGTAATGGGCACGTAAAAGAATCGGGCTTTGCGATTTCCAGCCACAAAGCGGCCGTGCGCCGCATTCTCAAGGAGCAATTCGCATGTCGGAGAACAAGATCCGGAAAGGCCTGCCGCGCGCCCAGCAGCAACCCGCCATCCCTGAACCCCTGAAGGGCGAAGTGTCCGGCGAGGCCGCGCCGCTGCTGCGCTTCGTGCTCGACAACGCGCGCTACATCGCCGCCGGTCTCGGCGTGTTGGTGCTGGCCGCCGGGGCGGGCGCGGGCTACCGCTGGTGGGCCGCCGAACAGGCGCGCGAGGCGCAGGCCGAACTGGGCATGATCACCGTGACCAAGACCGGCGCGGAACGCGTGCAGGCGCTGGAAGCCTTTGCCGCCAAGGCTCCGTCGGGCGTGCGCAACGCCGTGTTGCTGGACCTTGCCGCCGCCGCCATGGAACAGAAGGACTACGACAAGGCCGCCTCGGCCTGGGAACGCCTGGCCGCCGCCGACGGCGCCACCGGCGTGGTGGCCCGCATCGGCCGCGCGCAGGCCCTGTCGCAGGCGGGCAAGGACGCCGAGGCCCTTGCCGTGCTGGAAGGGCTGGAAGGCTCGGTGAGCGAGATTTCGCGCAATGCCGTGCGGGGCCAACTGGCAGTCGTGGCGGAACGCGCGGGCAAGCTGGACCGCGCCGTGGCCGCCTACGAGCAGTTGATGACCTCCGATATCGGAGGCAACAAGGACTACTTCAGGAGCCGCGTGGAAGCGCTGAAGGCCCGCATGCAGAAGGGGGGCGCGTAAGCCCATGAGCGAATCGACTGCACCATCGGGCGTGACGCCGGGCGCGCGCCCGGTGAATCCTCTTCTGGCTGACGAACCGGGCGCCCGGCGCCTGCTGCTGGGCAACGAGGCCATCGTGCGCGGCGCGCTGGAGGCGGGCGTCAACCTGGTGGCCTGCTACCCCGGCACCCCTTCGTCGGAAGTGCCCGACACCTTCCGCCGCATCGGCGGCGGGGGCCGCTACCGCCTGGAATATTCGGTGAACGAGAAGGTGGCCATGGAAGTGGGGGCGGGCTCCGCCCTGGCCGGGGCCATGACCCTGGTGACGATGAAGCACGTGGGCGTCAACGTGGCCGCCGACCCGCTTTTGACCATGACCTACACCGGCCTGCCCGGCGGACTGGTGCTGCTGTCCGCCGACGACCCCGGCTGCCACGCCAGCCAGAACGAGCAGGACAACCGCACCTACGCCCGCTTCGCGGGCATGCCGTGCTTCGAGCCCGCCACCGCGCAGGAAGCCAAGGACATGACGCGCGACGCGCTGCTGCTGGCGCGCGAACTCGAACAGCCCGTGCTGCTGCGCACCACCACCCGCGTCAACCATCTGCGCGGCGCGGTGGAATTCGGCCCGCTGGGCCAGCCCGCGCCCATCGTGCCCTTCGAGCGCAACCCCCGGCGCTTCGTGCCCGTGCCCGCCGTGGCCCGGGTGCGCCACGCCGAACTGGTCAGGCATCTTGGCGTGGCGCGGGAGAAGGCCGAGCATTCGCCGTGGAACACCGTGCGCGGCGACGGGCGCTTCGGCGTCATCGCCAGCGGCATCAGCCGCGCCTACCTGTCCGACGCCCTGCACGAGACGGGCTGGGGCGGCCGGGTGAAGGTGCTGGATCTCGGCATGACCTGGCCCCTGCCGGAAGAACTGCTGACCGACTTCCTGTCCGAATGCGACGCCGTGCTGGTGCTGGAAGAACTGGAACCCCTGCTGGAGAACGACGTGCGCGCGCTCGTCCAGCGCAGGGGCCTGCCCGTGGCCGTCAGCGGCAAGGGCGGCGCGCTGACCATCTACGGCGAATACTCCACCCAGTCCGTCACCCAGGCCCTGGCCGACCTGCTGGGCGAAACCGCCCGCCTGCCCATGGCCTGCGACCCGGAAACGGCCCTGCCCGTGCGCCCGCCGAACCTCTGCCCCGGCTGTTCGCACCGCGCGCTGTACTATGCCGTGCGCAAGGTGTTCGGCGACGACGCCGTGTACTCCAGCGACATCGGCTGCTACACCCTGGGCCTGCTGCCCCCGCTGCGCATGGCCGACTTCCTGTTCTGCATGGGCTCGTCGGTGTCGGCGGGCTCCGGCTTCGCCACAGCCTCGGGCAAGCCCACGCTGGCCTTCATCGGCGACTCCACCTTCTTCCATTCCGGCATCACCGGTCTGGTCAACGCGGTGTTCAACAAACACGACCTGATCGTGGTGGTGCTGGACAACGGCACCACGGCCATGACCGGCCACCAGCCCAACCCCGGCGTGATCCAGGACGTGCTGGGCAACGCCTGCGTGCACCTGGACATCGAGGCCGTGGTGCGCGGCTGCGGCGTGGCCGACGTGGTCAAGGTGCGGCCCTTCAACGTCAAGTCCACCATGAAGGCCCTGGCGGAGATGAAGGAACGTTCCGGCGTGCGCGTGATCATCGCCGAGGAGCCGTGCGTGCTCTACGCCCGGCGCACCCTGAAGAAGCCGCGCAACCAGGTGGCGTACGTGGCCGAACAGAGCCCTTCCGTGGCCGACTGTCTGGAACACCTGGCCTGCCCCGCCTTCTTCCGTGACGACACCGGCATCCACGTGGACGAGAACCTCTGCGGCGGCTGCATGGTCTGTCTGCAGGTCGCGGACACCATCAAGGCCCGCAAGAGGAGCGACGCATGAGCAACGCGGCACGCATCCGCATCTACCTTACCGGCGTGGGCGGGCAGGGCACCCTGACCGCCACCACCCTGCTGGCCCGCACCGCCCTGGACCAGGGGCTGGAGGTGACCTCCGGCGAAATCCACGGCATGGCCCAGCGCGGCGGGGTGGTGGAATCCACCATCCTGCTCGGCGGTTGGATGAGCCCCAAGATAGGCCATGGCGAGGCGGACCTGATCCTGGGCTTCGAACCGCTGGAAACCCTGCGCGGCATGACCCACCTGGCCGCCGGGGGCAGCGTGCTGTCCAACACCGAGCCGCTGCCGCCGGTGGGCGTTTCCACCGGGCGCGAAGCCTACCCCGACATGGCGCGCATCCGCGCCAAGGTGGAAGGCTGCGCCGCGCATTCGTGGTTCCTGCCGTGCCGCACCCTGGGCCTTCAGGCCGGGTCGGTGCAGGCGGGCAACAGCGTGCTGCTGGGCGCGGCCTGCGCCACGGGGCTGCTGCCCTTCGGCCCAGACGCGCTGGAAGCCGCCATCCGCACCCATCTTGCCCCCAAACTTATGGACATGAACCTGAGGGCGGTCGAACTGGGCGTTCGGGCCGTCACCTCCGCGAGCTGACCGCATGACCACCATCACCGACGACAAGCGCCTTCAGCCCTATCTCGGCACGCTCCAGAAGATCGTGTCCGACATGGGGCCGCAGCGGCCGTTTCAGTCCACCCTGAAGTCGCTGCTCCGCACGCTGGCTGAAAACCATGACTTCCAGCGGCCGCACATCGTCATCTTCGACCCCGAGACCCGCACCCTGAAGCTCAGCCTGTCGCAGACGCCCACCAAGGCGGACCACGTGGAATACGAGCCGGGCGTGGGCGTGACGGGGCAGGTGTTCTCCACGGGCCAGCCGGTCATCGTGCCGCGCATCAAGGACCACCCGGCGTTCCTGAACAAGGCCTTCGGCCGTTCCGACGAGGAGCAGGAAAACCTGGCCTTCATCTGCGTGCCGGTGCTGGGCCCGGCCGACGAGCCCCGGCAGGGGCGCGAGGTCATCGGCACCCTGAGCGTGGACACCCCCTCGGTGCCCATGCCGCAGCTGGAATCGCACTGCCGGTTCCTGGAGGTGGTGGCGGGCATGATCGCCAACCACGCCTCGTACCTGCAAGAGGAAATGGCCCGCCAGAAGCACCTGATGACCCAGGGCCTCATCGTGGGCGACAGCAACGACATCGGGTTCACCCCGGCCAACGTGGTCGCCGCGTCCAAGGCCATGCGGCTGGTGCTGAACCAGGCGGCCCAGGTGGGCCCCAGCCGGGCCACGGCGCTGCTGCGGGGCGAATCGGGCACCGGCAAGGAACTGCTGGCCGAGGCCATCCACCAGGCCAGCCCCCGGCGCGAGATGCCGCTGATCAAGCTGAACTGCGCGGCGCTGCCCTCCGAACTGGTGGAAAGCGAACTGTTCGGCTACCAGAAGGGGGCCTTCACCGGGGCGGTGCACACCAAGAAGGGCCTGTTCGAACTGGCCAACAAGGGCACCCTGTTCCTGGACGAGGTGGGCGAACTGTCGCCCAACGCCCAGGCCAAGGTGCTGCGCGCCATCCAGGAGCAGGAAATCCAGCGCCTGGGCAGCGAACAGACCATCACCGTGGACGTGCGCCTGATCTGCGCCACCCACCAGCCGCTGGAGGAACTCGTCGAGCGGGGGTTGTTCCGCGAAGACCTGTACTACCGCATCAATGTGTTCCCCATCTTCATTCCCCCGCTGCGCGAGCGGCGCGAGGACATCCTGCCGCTGGCGGAACACTTCCTGCGCATCTACTCCGAGGAGTATTCGCGCAGCATCAAGCGCATCTCCACCCCGGCCATCGACCTCTTGACGCAGTACCACTGGCCCGGCAACATCCGCGAACTGAAGAACTGCATCGAGCGCGCGGTGCTGGTGTGCGACGAGCAGGTCATCCGCACCTACCATCTGCCGCCCTCGTTGCAGACTGCGGAATCCACCGCCACGGACACCAACCTCTCGTTCTGCGAGGCGGTGGCCAAGTTCGAGCAGGAACTGCTGGTGGACGCGCTGAAGAAGGCGCGCGGCAACATGTTGCAGGCCGCCCGCGACCTGCGCGTGAGCTACCGCATCGTCAACTACAAGGTGAAGAAGTACGGCATCGACGCCAA
>JALHHV010000122.1 GCA_022837365.1 Desulfovibrio sp.
CGCGCTCGTGGGTGCGGTCGACCTCCTCGGCGATCTCAGAGAACCGCGCCTTGACCTCGGACAGCGGAAGAGTGCTCATAGACCAATATTATAGTCTAGCGCCAGGGCCCACAATGCCCGGCGTCGTGTCTGATCGGGTAACGCCTGGTTCAGGCGGACCTTTCCTTCCAACTGCTACCAGATCCAAGCGTTCACCCGTGCCTGCTCCTCCGCTCTCAGTGACAACACACGGAACGCCTTCTGCAACTGCAACCGTTCGTTTTGCAGGACGCCATCCATGCCGACACACTCGAAGGGCCCGTCTCCTGTATCACCGCAGGTCACGGCCCCGATCTCATGGCGGAGGATGGGGGATTCGAACCCCCGAGGGTTTGTACCCAACACGCTTTCCAATTGCGTGTTCCGGTGTTCGCGGCAGTCGGTCAACGTCTATCAGTGCAGGTCAGCGGGGGTCGGCCGACATGGACCGACGTTCCCCGACGCCCACGAACACGAAGGAACTGCAACCGAAACTGCAACCGGTCCGGAGCCTGCAGTCCCGCCATGTACGCCGTCCGAGCTGCCGTCTGATCGGGAGGGCCTGGTCCAGGCGGACTTTCCTGGTCCAGGCGCTCCAGGATCCAGGATCGCACCAAGGTGGATGCTGGCAGGTGCTTCGCGTCGGCGACGCGCTGCACGCGCGCCTGCTCCTCCGCGCTGAGTCGCACGGAGCACACCTTGGACCGCAACCTGTTCGACGACACGATGAGCACGAAGACACCCAAGACAACGAACAGGACGACCGACAGCTTCTACCGCCGTCTGCGCGAGTGGTTCACCGTCTTCCTGCCCCGACAGCGCGGCGCGAGCCCGCACACGATCACCTCATGCCGCCACACCTGGAACATGCTTCTGGGCTACGTCGCCGAGACCCGCGGAGTGCCGCTGAGCAAGATCACCTTCACGGTCCTCGACCGGGCATGTGTGATCGGGTTCCTCGACCACACGAGGGACACGCGAGGGTGGACAGCCGCGACCTACAACCAGCGACCGGCCTGCATCCGCTCCTTCTTCACGTACGCCGCGACCGCCGAGCCGACGCTGGCCATGCATCTGGTCGACCTCAGCGGCATCCCCCAGCTGAAGGCACCTGTCACGCCGACGATCCGCTACCTGACGACCACCGCGATCACCGCGCTGCTGGCCACGCCCGACCCCACCACCAAGAAGGGGCTACGAGACCAGTTCTTCATGATCCTGATGTATGACCTGGCCGGCCGAGACGCTGAGATGCTTGCCCTGACTCCCGCAGACATCGACACCAAGCGGCTCACCGTGGACCTGATCGGGAAGGGCTCCAAACCCCGCCGACCGCCCATCACCACCGAGACCGCGGCCCACTACCGACGCTACACAGCCGCACTCCACGCCAACCCCGAGCCCGGCCAGCCGCTGTTCTACACCGTCCATGCGCACCGTAAGACGACGATGTCCGATGACAACGTCGCCCGCTTCCTCCGCCAGCACGCCGCCGAGGCACGCAAGACCTGTCCCGATATCCCCGAGAACGTCCACCCGCACATGCTGCGCCACTGATCTGTGTCAAGAATTCTGGACGGGTCTGTAGTGGTTTTCTGGGTCAGGCCGCCAGGGTGGCGGCGGTGGGGGCGAGTGACTCGAGCAGGGCTCGGGCGGGGGTGCGGTAGCCGAGGGCCGAGTGGGCGCGGATCCGGTTGTAGAACACCTCGATGTACTCCCTGACCGCGGTGATCGCGTGTTCCCGGGTGTACCAGGTGTGCAGGTAGAACATTTCGTTCTTCAACGCGGCGAAGAATGACTCGGCGACCGCGTTGTCCCAACACACCCCGGTCCGTCCCACACTCCGCCGAATATTGTTCTTCGTGCAGAATGTCGCGAATTCGCGAGACGTGTATTGTGCGCCTTTGTCGGAATGGAATATCGCATTGTGGTGTACCCTCCCGGACCGGATCGCGGAGTCCAATGCGTCGGTGACCAGGGTGGTGCGCATGTGGTCGGCCAGCGCGTACCCGATGACCATGCGGGTGGCCAGGTCGATCACGGTGGCGAGGTAGACCCACCCCTCAGCGGTGCGCAGGTAGGTGATGTCCCCCACCAGCCGGGAACCCGGGACACCACCGGGGGCGAAGTCCCGCCCGATGAGGTCCGTGGCCGGCGTCGGGTCCTTCCCGGGCACCGTGGTGCGCTTGTAGGGCCGCGGTTGCACCGCCACCAGGTTGTTGGCCCGCATGATGGCGGCCACGAACCCCACCGAGCACGGGTGGCCCTGGGAGTTCAGGATCCCGGTGATGGTCCGGCACCCCGCCCGCCCCCGCTGCCGGGTGAACTCCTTCTTCACCAGCTCGGTGTACTTCGCCCGCCGCGCCGCCGTCGCGGTCACTTCCTCCGCGGCACTCTGCCAGGCGTAGAACGAGGACCGTGCCACGCCCAACAGCCGGCACATCCACGCGATCGGGTAGGTGGCCTTCTCCGCCTCGATCAGGGCTGATTTCTCATTCAGTCCTGCGTCCGGGCGAAGAAGGCCGCTGCTTTTTTCAGGAACTCGTTCTCCATCCGCAGCTTCCGGTTCTCCGCCTCGATACGGGCCATCCTCGCCCGATCGAATTCCGTGACCTCGGGCTCCGGGTCAGGGTGATCCTGTTTCCACAAATGCACCCAGTTCCCCAGCGTGCCCTCATTGATCCCGAGGTCCCGGGCGACCTGGGCGATCGGTTGCCCGGTCTGCACGACCATCTGAACTGCCTCGTCCTTGAACTGGGCGCTATAACGCCGCCGACTCGTTGACATGCGGACATCCTCTCCATTCGCGAGGACCTGTCCAAGAACCTTGGTACACCTCACACTCCCTGGCGATGCACCTCTACCAGGCGGGAATGCCGCTTGCGCTACTCACCGAATGGCTCGGACACACCGACCCCGAAACGACCCTCATCTACGCCCACGCCGACCGCGAGATGAAACGCCAGGCACTCGCGAAGGCCACCGGCGGCATCAGCGCCGGCCCGCCGCCACTGCCGATCTGGCACGACCGGGAAGACATCATCCAACAGCTGTGCGGACTCACCAACTGAGCTCGCTAACCCGATGACCGGCAGGACACCCCTGCCGGCCCCTCCAGGTCACACGGGCGGCTCCCAGGGCGTTGGGTTGCCGTTATTGCAGTTACGGATAGCATGGAGGACATGGCAACCCGCGCGCTCACGACCATCCTCGACCCGGTCGACCCGACCGTCCGGTCCGACGCGAAGAACCTGGCCGAGCGGCTCAGCGGCGACACCCCGGTCGAGGCCGCCGTGCGCGCGATGCTCGACGACGTCGCCCACGGCGCACGCGTGGTCATGCTCCGCGCCGAGGACGAAGTCACCCCCGCTGAGGCTGCCGACCTCCTCGGTGTCACCCGCCAGTTCGTCGACCGGCTCTGCGAGGACGGCGTACTTGCCTTTCGGCGCCTGCCCGGCAGTCGCCACCGCCGCATCCGCGTCCAGGACGTCGTGGGTGTCGCCGCCGAGCGCGAGCAGCGCCGCGCCGGGGGCGACGCGATCCGCGCCGCAATCGGGGAGTAGCCCGGTGGCCCGTCTGCAGCGGGTCTTCATCGACACCAGCGAGCTGTTCCCGTTCACGATCATGGACGTGCTGCTCACTCTGTCCGAAGACTTCCTGTTCACCTGGGTCTGGACCGACGAGCTCCTCGACGAGTGGGAGGAAGTCATCGTCCGCGAGGGCAAGCGCACCCCGGAATCGGCTGCCTCGGTGGCGGCCGCAGTGCGCGCCCACTTCAGCCGGTACCGCATCGATCCCGCCCTCTACCGCGACAAGATCACCGACGACCTCTCGCCCGACCCCGACGACCGCGTGCACGCCGCCGCAGCGATCTACGGCGACGTCGACGTGCCGCTCACCCAGAACCTGAAGCACCTGCGCACCAAGCCGGTCCTGGCCGCCGGCGTCAAGGGTCACAACCTCGGACGAGTTCCTCTGCGCGCTGTTCACACATCGCCGTCAGGGCGTCCTCGAGTCGTTCACCCGTGCGGCGGACACCAAGAAGAACCCGCCAACGACGCCCGACGAGCTGGCCAAGAACATCGCCACTGCGGGTGCACCACGGTTCGCCGAGCGCGTACGCACGCACCTGGCGCGCCGACTGGACCCACAGACGTAAGAACCGGTCGCCCGGACTATCCCGATCAGCGAACGCGTCTACGCAGGTCACGGACCTCTTCACGCAGGAATCGGGATAACCCGAGAGTCGGAACAATCCTCGTTATCCCGACGTCGGGATAACATCGACCTGCTCTTCTTCAACTGGGACCAGTCGCGCTTCGTCGCTATCGAGCTCAAGATCGGCCAGTTTGCGCCCGAGCACATCGGCCAGCTCGGCTTCTACGTCAGCTGGGTCGACGGCAACCTCCGCGTTCCTGAGCGTCACGCCCCCACCATCGGGATCCTGCTGTGCGCAGGACGCAACGACAATGTCGTCCGATACTCCCTCGCCGGCACCAACCAACCCCTCGCTGTCGCCGACTACACCTACGACACCCTGCCTCAGGCCGCCCGTGACAACACACGCCTACTGCAACTGCAACCGGTTGTTGGAGGCCAGCGTCCAGCCAGAAGAACCGAAGGGCCCGTCTGCTGCATCACTGCAGGTCACGGGCCCGTCCTCATGGCGTAGGATGGGGGATTCGAACCCCCGAGGGCTTGCACCCAACACGCGTTCCAATCGCGTGTTCCGGTGTCTGTGGGAGCCGGCCATCGTCCATCCGTGCAGCTCAGGGACAGTGAGCCGACATGGTCCGACGCTGTCCGACGTCGGCGAACATGGAGGAACTGCGACCGAAACTGCAACCGCCGCCGTTGCCCGACCAGCTGGACCTCGCCTCCTGCTTTTGACAGCCGCGACGCGGGGAGTGCGTGTCGTCATCCGCGCTTTCGTAGGCTGGGCGACAAGTCTCAATTCCGCAAGTTTGTGGGCTCAAAACTGTAGGAGAGCAGCCTCAAATCTGCAGGAGAGCAGCCTCAAATCTGCAGGACTGTGAGAGACTCGGTCTGTGGAGACTGTCGACGCTTACCCTCGCTTCCTCAAGTCAGGAGTGCTGGAAGCATTGTCGGACACACCTGTGGTTGTGATTCAGGGTGCTCGGCAGGTGGGAAAGAGCACCCTCGCCCAGTTCGTGGCGGGTGGACCTGAGTTTGGTCAGTCGTCCGGAGATTTTCGAGTAGCAGCCCGCTGAGCTGGGGTGATGGTCGCTGGGACGTCGTTTCTGAGGCACTAACGAGTGT
>JALHHV010000570.1 GCA_022837365.1 Desulfovibrio sp.
CGACGCGCTGCGGCGGCCCATCCTCATGGACGCCAAGGCCGACCTGCTGGTGTGGGGCATGGGCGAACGCGCCCTGCTGGACGCGGCCTGCGCGCTGGACGCGGCCGTGGAGGCCGTGGGGGCCGAGGCGTACGACGCCGCCCTGCTGCCCCCGCTTGCGGACATTTTCGACGCCATCCCCGGCACGGCGCGCATGGGCCGCGCTGCCGAGTGGGATGCGGACCCGGCGGCGGGTGGCGGCCCGGAGGATGACGGACGGACGAATGGCGGCCCGGATGATGACGGGGATGACGGGGACGACGCCCCGCTCATGCGCCTGCCCTCGCACGCCGCCATCACGGCGGACCCGCGCCTGCTGATGCGCGCCACCCTGCTGCTGGAGCGCCACGTGCATCGGGGCGACGTCCGGGCCATCCAGCCCGTGGACGACACTGCCGGTTCGCGGGCCGTGCTGCTGGCCCCGCCCGCTCCGCCCCTGTCGCCGCAAGAGATGGACGCGCTGTACGCGCTGCCCTTCGCCCGGCGGGCGCACCCGTCCCACCGCGAGCCGGTGCCCGCCGAGGAAATGATCCGCACCAGCATCACCACCCACCGGGGGTGCGGGGGCGGCTGCTCGTTCTGTTCGCTGGCCCTTCAACGGCTCGGTCAGCGACGTGGGCGGCCCCAGCGCCAACATGTGGAACGCCCGCTGCACCCTGGACCCGGCCCGCTGCCGCCGCGCAAGCTGCATGCACCCGCGCGTGTGCCCCGGCTTCGCCGTGGACCAGACCGAGGCCGTGGAACTGCTGCGCGCGGTGCGCGCCACCCCCGGCGTGCGCCATGTGCGCGTGGCCAGCGGGGTGCGCTTCGACCTGGCTCTGCGCGACGATACGGCCCTGCGCGCCTACACCATGGAATTCACCGGCGGCCAGTTGAAGGTGGCCCCGGAACACGTCTGCGACGGCGTGCTGGACCTGATGCGCAAGCCGGGCCTGGCCGTGTTCGAGCGGTTCCTGACCGCCTTCGCGGACCATTCGGCGGCGGCGGGCAAGGAACAGTACGTGGTGCCCTACCTGCTCAGCGCCTTTCCCGGCTGCACCGACGACGACATGCGCGCCCTGGCCCGCTGGCTGGCCGCGCGCGGCTGGTCGCCCCGGCAGGTGCAGTGCTTCATCCCCACCCCCGGCACCGTGGCCACGGCCATGTTCTTCGCGGGCATCGACCCCGAGGGCAACCCCGTGCCCGTGGCCCGCACCGATGCCGCGCGGCTGCG
>JALHHV010000123.1 GCA_022837365.1 Desulfovibrio sp.
GGTGCGCGACGCGCTGGCCGAGCGCGCGGCGGGCAAGCCGCCCCGCGCCGGGCGCGCCCTGTTCCGGCTGCTGCGCGACGTGGCGGAAGAATAGCCGCTGCGTTTCTGCCGTCTTCGCAATGAAAACGCGCCGGGTGCTTTCGCATCCGGCGCGTTTTGTCGTCGGTTTCTCGAAGGATCGCCTAAATACCCGCCTGCCGCCACACCTTCAGGGTATGCCGGGCCACGGTGAGCACGTCGTGCAGCACAGTGCCGCCCAGCATGCGGTCCAGCAGTCCGGCGGATTCCCCGTGGCCGTCCACGTCGATGCGGCGCGGAGTGCCGAAGCGGCCCAGCATGCGGCGGTGCAACTGGCTGCCCAGTTCCGGGTCCGCGCCGGACAGGGCGCGGCACACGGCGGCGGCGGTGCGTTCCGGCGCGCTGGTGAACTGGCAGGCGCGGGCCACGTGCTCGTGCAGGGGTGCGCCGGGGGGGCACGGGCGTAAATCTCGCCCGCGCGGCGGCGGAATTCGTGGCTCTTGTCCATGTCGCCCTTGCCGCGCCAGGCGTCGGACAGGCCCAGGCACGCCTCGGCATGCTGGGCGTTGCAGCGCAGGGTGCGGCCAAAGGCGGTGATGGCCTCGTCCCACTGTTCGCGCAGCAGGTGGGCCGTGCCTTCCAGGAAATGGATTTCCGCCTCGCCCGCCGCGTCGGTGGCGGCGGTGGCGAACCGTTCCAGGGCCAGGTCGAATTCCTGGTCCGAAAGCAGGCGCGTTCCGTCGGCCACGGCGCGGGCGGCGCCCGTTTCCAGCGCGCGGCGGGCGCGCAGCAGTTGCCCGTCCAGGGCGGCCAGGGTGTACGGGCGGCCCAGGAAGCCGCTGCATCCCGCGCCGATGGCCGCCAGCACGGCCTCGCGCGTGGCCGCGCCCGACACCACCAGCACCGGCAGGTCGAGCAGGCGCGGGTGCGCGCGCACCAGCCCCAGGAATTCAAGGGCGGTCATGTCCGCCAGGTGTTCGTGGCAGATCACCACGTCCACGGCGGGGCGCGCGTCGTCGTCGTCGGCCGCGTGGGCGCGGTGCTGCCGGGCCAGACGCCGCGCGGCGGCGGCGCCCGAGGTCAGCACGCTGATGTTGCGGGCGCCCGCCAGGCGCAGGGCGCGGCGTTCCACCGCGCTCAGTTCCTCTCGCGGGGCCAGGATGAGCGCATGCGCGAATCCGTGCGCGGGAAGGGCGTCCGCGTTGGGTGCGTAGGGTGCGTTGACCGGCAGGCTTTCGGTCCGCACGGCCTCCACCAGGTCGGCAAGGCTGGTCGCGCCGCGTCCCGCCCTGCGCCATGTGGGCTCCACGCCGAGGGCCGCGAGGCCGGTGGCGGTGATGCCGTCGCCGGGGCTAAACGTGCGGGGCAGGGGGGTGCTTGCGGCCACCGCCGCCGCAGCGGCCAGGCGGGCGGGGGACGTGCTGTGTCTGGGTGCGGAGTGCATGCCGGTCCTTCCTTTCGGGGCCTTGCCCCATGTACCGGATTCATCGGCGCGGCGGCGGGAAACTTTAGCGCGGGCGGTGCGGTACGGTGCACGCCGCCCGGCCCCGGAATGCCGAAGGCCCGCCGGAAGCGGGCCTTCGGATGCGTCCGGCATGCGGGCGCGGGGTCATTTGACGAAAGGCAGCAACTTGCCGGTACGGACCGGGCGCACGGCCTGCGTGCCGGGCGGCGGCCCGTCCGTGGCGAGGCCATCGCCCGCGCCGAGTCCGGCTGCGCGGCCCGCCATTTCCGCAAGCCCGGCCAGGCCGGTGCGTCCGGCGTCGTGGGCCGTGGCCAGCGCCGCGCCCAGCCCGAAGCCGGGCATGGGCATGCCGTAATGCGGTTCGCGGTCGTGCACGGTGCCGCAGGTGGCGCACCGCCACATTCCCTCGTGGGCGGCCAGACGCACCAGCACGCCGTCGCGGTTGTAGCAGCTCTGGCAGAACGGCCCCTGCTTGATGTTGCCGGTGATGAGCCAATAGCAGAACCCGTCGAAGACGAGATTGCGCGACAGGTAGAGGATATCCTCGAATTCCTGCACCTGCATCTTCAGCATGGTGTTTTCGTCGCACAGGGAAACGTAGCGCGACTGCATTTCCATCAGCAGGTGGCGCGCTTCCTCGGTCTTGCCTTTCATGAACAGGTCGTGGATTTCCTTGAATCTGTAATAGTCGAGCATGGCCGCACCTCTGCGGGATGGGGAACCGGCGGCCGGACAGCCGCGGTACATGTCTCCCATCGGCAGTTCGAAGCGGAACTTTAGGCCGGGGGGCGGTGCTCCATGCGGAGGGGCGGAAGGCGGAAGCGTACTATGGACAGCCCCTAACGGGCGGCGCGCACGAGCCGCTCCACCAGTTGGCGCTGGGCCTGCTCGGCGGCCTCGATCTCTGCCGGGGCAAGGCCCGCGCCTAGGGCCACGGCGCGGCGCTTTTCGGCGGACACGAAGTCTTCCTTGCGGTGGGCGTCGTTGTTGATGACCAGCCGCGCCCCGGCGGCGCGCGCGGTGATGGCCACGTGGCCGTTGGACAGCGCGTGCGATGGGCGAGTGGTGATTTCCAGCAGCACGCCGCGTTCTGCGGCGTAGGCGGCGTCTTCGGGCGTGAGCAGGCCGGGGTGGGCCAGCACGTCCGCGCCGCCCTCGATGGCGGCGAGGTTGGTGCCCGTCTCCACCACGTCGGCCAGCGACTGGCCGTGCACCACCACCAGTTGCGCGCCCAGGGCCCGCGCCTCGCGGATGGCGTCGGGGATGAGGGCCGGGGGCACGTGGGTCAGTTCCACCCCGGCGAAGACCTCGATGCCCGCGTACAGCCCGTATTGGCGGGCCATGGGCAGCACCTGGCTCAGGATGAGGTCCATGTTCGATCCGTCGGCATGGTCGGTGAGGGCCACGGCGCGGTAGCCCGCAAGGCGCGCGAAGCGCACGGCGGTGGCGGGCGTCATGGAGGAATCGCTGAAGCAGGTGTGCACGTGCAGGTCGATCATCTGGTGGCTCCGGTCATGGGATATGTGCGGGGGCGTGTGCGCAGGGCGGCCGGGAATGCGCCGCACGGGCGTGGCGATGCGGGTGGAACGGTGGGCCACCGGTACACTGCGGGCGGAACGGGATGGGGCGTGGCGGCGGCCCGCGCCGGTGCGCGGGCTACATGCGGTACTTGGTTTCCGGGTCCAGCGAGCGCAGCAGTTCGGCCAGCTGTTCTTCCAGATCATGCGGGTCGCGCGCGGGACTGGCGTCCTCGCCTCCGGCGGCGTCGGGGGCGGCCCCGGCATCCCGTGCACGGGCCATCTGCTCCACGATGCCCGCCACCCCGACCTCGCCGTCGGCCCAGGGGGGCTGGCCCGCCTTGCGGCGCACGTCGCGCCGGGCGGCCTCTTCGCGGGCCCTGGCCGACGCGGCGTCGGCCGGGCGGCGGGGGGCGTTCTCGTCCAGGTTGGGGCGCATGCGGTCTTCGGCGGCGCGGCGCAACACGTCCTCGCTGACGAAGATGGGCACGTCGGCCCGCAGGGCCAGGGCGATGGCGTCGGAGGGGCGACAGTCCACGCGGGTGCGCGTGCCTCCCTGCAGGATGTCCAGTTCCGCGAAGTAGGTGCCGTCGCGCAGGTCCACCACGTCCACGGCCACCAGCTGCGCACCCAGCGAACGCAGGGTGTTCAGCAACAGGTCGTGGGTGAGCGGGCGCGGCACGTCCACGCTGTTCAGCGCGATGGAGATGGCCATGGCTTCCATGGCCCCTATCCAGATGGGCAGCAGTTCCTCCCCGGCCTCGCGGCGCAGGACGAGGATCGGCGCCTTGGTGGCGTCGTCCAGCGACAGCCCCACGACCTTCATCTCTACCATGGGATACCTGCCTGTGCGCCCCAGCGGGCGTCTTCGCATGGCGCGTGCCCCGATCCGGCCTGCCTGGCCTGTCACGGCTGCCTGACCTGCCTGACCTGGCTGACCGGTATGGGAGGACGTTGCATCCGGCGCGTTCGCCGGTTCCCGTCCGGTCCGTCCTTGCGGGCCGCGGCGGCGGCGGAAACGGATCATGCGCGCATGACCCCGCGCAGCGAATGCTTCTTGGCCTCGACGATGGTCACCGGCACGATCTGGCCCCGCCAGCCTTCCGGACGAGGGGGCAGCACCACGTTGACGGGCTGGCCGTAAGGGTCGCGCCCCTGCCAGCTTTCGCCGTGGCGGGGTGCCGGGCTTCCGTCCTGACTGCCGTCGCATCCGGCGTCGCATCCGGCGTCGGATACGTCCGGGGGGGACTCCGGCGGGGACATGCCGGGCTTCTTGCTCATGCCGTCCAGCAGCACCATTGTGTGCAACCCTACCATGTTCCGCAAGCATTGTTCAGTATAATCATTCTGCCATTCCTGCAGGCGGGCCAGGCGGGCGGCCTTTTCGGCGGCCTCCAGCTTGCCGGGCAGCATGGCGGCGCGGGTGCCCGGCCGGTCGGAATAGCAGAACGAAAAGCTGGCGGCAAAGCCCACGGCGCGCATGGCGGCAAGGGTGTCCTCGAAGTCCTGTTCCGTCTCGCCGGGAAAGCCCACGATGATGTCCGTGGAAAGCTGGATGTCCGGCCGGGCGGCCTTCAGCCGGTGCACGATGTCCATGTACCGGGCCATGTCGTACTTGCGGCCCATGGCCTTCAGGATGCGGTCGGACCCGGATTGCAGGGGCAGGTGCAGGCGCGGGCACAGGTTGTCCAGCGTGCCGAAGGCGTCGATGACCTCGGGCGCGATGTCCTTGGGGTGCGGGGTGACGAAGCGCAGCCGGGCCAGCCCCGGCAGGGCGGCCACGCGGTGCAGCAGCCCGGCGAAGGTCACCACGTCCCCGTCCGCGCCACCCGCCACCGTTGCATGGCGGGCGGCTTCCGCGTCCTGCCCGTAGGAATTGACGTTCTGGCCGAGCAGGGTGATTTCCTTCGCGCCGCGATCCACCAGTTCCGCGCATTCGCGCACCACCGCGTCGGCCGCGCGCGACTTCTGGCGGCCGCGCGTGTACGGCACGATGCAGTAGGCGCAGAAGTTGTCGCAGCCCTGCATGATGTTCACGAAGGCGGAAGGCGGCACCGGCCCGGAATCCAGTTGGGCGTCGCGCTCGGGGTATTCCTCGGAAAAATCCAGCAGCGAGACGCGCAGGCCCGGCTCCGCGCACAGCCGTTCGATGGCCTGGGGGGCCATGGCCGAGCCGTCGCCCCCGAACACCAGGCGCACCTGGGGAAAACGGGTGAAGAACCCGGCGCCGATCTGCTGGGCCACGCAGCCGCCCACCACGGCAAAGGCGTCGGGCAGCTTGCGGGTGGCCTGGCGGATGCGCCCGAGCACGCTGTACACCTTCTGTTCCGGCTTTTCGCGCACCGAGCAGGTGTTGACGATGTTCACGCGGGCCTTGCCCAGGGGGGCTTCCGTGAAGCCGCGCGCCACGAGGGCCCTGGCCAGCCAGTCGGAGTCGTTGACGTTCATCTGGCAGCCGAAGGTCAGGATATGAAATGTACGGTCGCTCATGGTCCGGGG
>JALHHV010000124.1 GCA_022837365.1 Desulfovibrio sp.
CTTTCCCGAACGCATCTACGTGACCTTCGACGTGGACGGGCTGGACCCGTCCATCATGCCCGCCACCGGCACCCCGGTGCCCGGCGGCCTCGGCTGGTACGACGCCCGGCGCTGCCTGGAACTGGCCATGGCCGGGCGGCGGGTGCTGGGCTTCGACGTGGTGGAACTGGCCCCCATGCCGGGCTTTCACGCGGCGGACTTCGCGGCGGCGCGGCTGGTGTACGACATCATGGGGCTGGTGCAGCGGCTCTGCCGCTGACGGCGCGGCGGTGCTGGCGGGGCGGATGGGACGGGCAGGCGCCGCGCAGGGGCCTCCGCCGGTCAGGCGCCGCCCTCGTCACTCCCGTCACGGGGCACGGTCAGCCTTCTGCCCCTGGCCAGCAGCGCGGTGAACCCGTCCGGCGGCAGGGGACGGCTGAACAGGAATCCCTGCACCTCGTGGCAGCCTTCCAGCAGCAGGAAATTGAGCTGTTCCGGGGTTTCCACGCCCTCGGCGATGACGCGCAGCCCCAGCCGGTCGGCCATGGTGATGATGGTGGCGGCGATGGCGGCGTCGTTGGGGTCGTCGGGGATGTCCCGGATGAACGAGCGGTCGATTTTCAGCGAGGTCAGCGGCAGGTTCTTGAGCTGGTACAGCGAGGAGTACCCGGTGCCGAAGTCGTCCACCGAAAGGGCGATGCCCATCTCCGCCAGCTGGTTCAGCTTGCGGATGGCGTGGTCCACGTCGGTGACGATGGTGGATTCGGTGATTTCCAGTTCCAGCAGGTGCGGGGGCAGGCCCGTTTCGCACAGCACGTCGTCCACCATGCCCACCAGGTTGGGGTGGCGGAACTGATGCGGTGAAAGGTTCACGGCCACATGCAGGTCGGCGTGGCCCGCGTCGCACAGGGCGCGGGTTTTCGCGCAGGCCAGGCGCAGCATGTGCTCGCCAAGGGGCACGATGAGCCCCGTGGATTCGGCCAGGGGAATGAACTCCGCCGGGTGCTCCTGGCTGCCGTCGGCGCGGGTCCAGCGGGCCAGGGCCTCCATGCCGGTGATCAGGCCGGTGTGCAGGTCCACCCTGGGCTGGTAGTGGGCGGTGATGTCCCCGGCGGCCAGGGCGCGGTGCAGGTCGCCTTCCAGCGACAGGCGGCGCACGGCGCGCTCGTTCATGGCCGGGGTGAACAGGTGGTAGCGGCGCTTGCCCTGCTCCTTGGCCCGCGACATGGCGATGTCGGCGTTGCGCACCAGGGTGTCCGGGTCGTCTCCGTCGTCGGGGAACAGGGCGATGCCCACGCTGGCGCCCACGAACAGCTCGTGTTCCTGCACGCGCACCGGATCGGTGAACCGGGCCAGCAGCCGTTCGGCCACCTGGGCGGCGTCGCGTTCGTTCTCCACGTCCTGCAACACCACCACGAATTCGTCGCCGCCCACGCGGGCCAGGGTGTCCTGCGGGCGGACCATCTGGCGCATCTGTTCGGCGGCCTGCTGGAGGTAGATGTCGCCCACCATGTGGCCCAGGCTGTCGTTGACCTGCTTGAAGTTGTCCAGGTCCACCGACAGCACGGCCACCTTGCGCCCCTCGCGCCGTGCCCCGTTGATGGCCATGCCCAGGCGGTCGCGCAGCAGGGCGCGGTTGGGCAGGCCGGTGAGCGCATCGTGGTGGGCCTGGTGCTGGATCTGCGATTCCTTGGCCTTCAGTTCCGTGATGTCGTGGAACACGGCCACGTAGTATTCGGTGCGGCCGGTGGGGCCGGGTATGGCGCTGATGCTCAGCCACTCGGGATAGACCTCGCCGTTCTTGCGGCGGTTCCAGATCTCGTCTTCCCAGCGGCCTTCCTCCACCAGGGCGCGCCACATGTCCTCGTAGAAGGCGCCGTCGTGGTGGTGCGATTTCAGGATGCGGGGGGTATGGCCCACGGCCTCTTCGGCCGGATACCCGGTGATGGTGGTGAAGGCCGGGTTCACCGCCATGATGGTTCCTTCCGGGTCGGTGATGCAGATGCCTTCCAGCGCGTTGCGGAAGACCCGTTCGAACAGCCGGGCCTGCCGTTCGGCGGCGCGGCGGCCGGAAATGTCGTGCACCACCACCAGCGCGGAGCGCCCCCCGTTCCGGCCCGGCGTCAGGGACAGGGCCGGGGGCAGGGGTTCCACGCTCAGCTCGGCCTCGTGGGTGCCCCGCGCGGTGCGGCACACCCCTTCCATGCAGAACCCGCCGGTGGGGCAGAACCCGCCCGTGGGGCCGGTGGGGCCGGCGTCGTCGGCCGTCGCGCCGGGAATTCCGGCGGGCTCCGGGGGGCACCCGGAGAGCAGGTGGTCGATGCGGACTTCCACGTCTTCGGGCAGCAGGTCCGCCGTGCGCAGGGCCAGCAGGGTTTCGCGGGGGTAGCCGGAAAGGCGTTCGGCGGCGCGGTTGCAGTCCAGAATGCGGCCCCCCTGGCCGCGCACGTACACGGCATCCGGGGCCAGTTCGAACAGGGAGCGGAAGCGGGCCGTGCTTTCGGCCAGTTCCCCGGTGCGCTGGCGCACCTCCTCCTCTATTTCGGTCTGGACCACGGCGGTGACGTCGAAGGCAAGGCCCAGTATGGCGCCGGGGCCGGCCACCTCGGGCGGCAGGGGCAGCTTGGCCACGCGGAACACCCGCTCGGCGCCGCTGCCGGGCAGCATGCGTTCGCACATCAGGGGGGCGGAGGTGGCGGTCACCCGCCGGTCTTCGTCCAGCAGGGCGCTGGCCACGGCGGGGGGAAAGACGTCGCGCGGGGACAGGCCCACCACGTCGGTGCCGGGCACCCCGGCCAGGTCGGCATACAACTGGTTGGCGGCCAGGTAGCGGCCGTCGCCGTCGCGCAGGAACAGGGCCACCATGGGGTTGTCCAGCAGGGCGCGCAGCAGGCCGGGCGCCTGGCCGCCGGGCAGGCCGGAGGAAGGCGCGGGGGACGCCGTGGTTGCATCCGGCCCGGCATGCCCGGAGGATGCGCCCCGAGTGACGCGTAGTTCCATCCCGTCGTCCCGCATGTCGCCCGTCATCGGACCCCCCCCTTGAAAGCATGGCGCGCGTGATCGCCCAGATGGCATGCCATATCAGAAAGCGCCGATGGCCGGAAGAGGCGCGGGGGCTCCTTGCCCGGCGCCTGCCCGTGGCGGGCGGCGAATCGGGGCGGGGGTTGCGCAGGTCGCGTCGGTCGTGCCATTGTGCATGCATCGGCATCCCCCCGCCATGCAGCGAGAACCGTCCGCCCGCGCCGTTGCGGGGCCAAACGGCGGCGACGGGGGATGCGCCCACGCGACGCCGCCGGCGGGCACGGCATGAAGGAGTCCGCGTCATGTCCTACGCAAGAATACTGCTTCCCATGGATGGTTCGGAGCATGCGCGCCTGGCCTTGCGCCACGCGGTGAACCTGGCCCGCTGCGGCGGCGGGGGACACGTGGTGCTGATGCACAGCTTCGGCGAGATACCGGCCCTCATCGGCGGCGAGGCGCGCGAGGAACTGGTGCGCGAATGCACCCGTGAGGCGGAAGCCCTGCTGGCCGAGCCGCGTGCCCTGCTGGACGAACTGGGCGTGTCCAGTTCCGTGCGCATCGTGGACGGCGCGCCCGGCAGGGCCGTGGTCCGCGTATGCGACGAGGAAGGGTGCGACACCATCGTCATGGGGTCGCGCGGGCTGGGCGAACTGGGCGGCATGCTCATGGGCAGCGTCACGCATCAGGTGCTTCAGTTGTCCAGGGTGCCGGTTCTGGTCGTGCGCTAGACCGCCATGGTCATGGATACGCCCCGGATGTCCCGCACGCCGCGCCGCCCGCGCCGGGGTGGAGCATGACGGCGGCCACCCTGACCATCATGCAATGGGTGCTCATTCCCGCCATGTACGGGGTGTCCGTGTATGCGGCGGGGCACGCCCTGCTGCACAAGCGCGACCCGCGCGCGGCGCTGGGCTGGATCGCCGTGTGCCTGACCTTTCCCGTGGCCGGGCCGCTGCTCTATTTCCTGTTCGGCATCAACCGCGTGCACAGCCGCGCCGCCCGCCTGCTGGAAGAATCCGAAACCCGCCGCCTGCGCGAGGGCGGCCGCCTGCACGGCGGACCGGCCCGCTACGAGCCGCCGGGGGCCATGCCCGCGGGCATCGCGCCCCCGCGCTACGAGCGGCTGGCCAGGGTGGGCTACGCGGTCACCGGCCGTCCCCTGGCCGGGGGCAACCACGTGCAGCCCCTGCACAACGGCGAGCAGGCCTACCCCGCCATGCTCGAGGCCATCGACAACGCCGAGCACAGCGTCTTCCTGACCACCTACATCTTCGGCACCGGGGACGTGGGCCAGCGCTTCGTGGACGCCCTGGCCGAGGCCGCGGCGCGCGGGGTGGACGTGCGGGTCATCGTGGACGGCGTGGGCGGCCTGTACCACTGGCCGCGCGCGTGGCGGCGGCTGGCCCGGCGCGGGGTGCGGGTGGAGCGCTTTCTGCCGCCGCACCTGGTGCCGCCGCAGCTTTCGGTGAACCTGCGCACCCACCGCAAGGTGCTGGTATGCGACGGCAAGGTGGGCTTCACCGGGGGCATGAACATCGCCCAGAACCACATGGCCGCGCAGGGCTGCACCCGTTGCGTCACCGACCTGCACTTCCTGTTCAGCGGGCCCATCGTGGCCCAGTTGCAGGAAGCCTTTCTGCGCGACTGGGGCTTCGTCACCGGCGAATACGCGCCCGGCCCCCCGGTGCGCGAGGAACCCTGCGGCGATTCGCTGTGCCGCATGGTGCTGGACGGTCCCGGCTTCGGCTTCGAGCGGGTGCACGACCTGCTGGCGGGCGTGGTGGCCGGGGCGGAACACTCCATCCACATCATGACCCCCTATTTCCTGCCCTCGCGCGAGATGATCAGCGGGCTGCGCGCCGCCTCCCTGCGCGGGGTGGACGTGCATTGCGTGCTGCCCGGCCGCAACAATCTGCCCTTCGTGCACTGGGCCACCCGCAACATGCTGCCCTCGCTGCTGGAAAGCGGGGTGCGGGTGTACTACCAGCCGCCGCCGTTCTGCCACACCAAGCTGCTGCTCATCGACGGCTGCTACGCCCACGTGGGCTCGGCCAACATCGACCCGCGCAGCCTGCGCCTGAACTTCGAACTGACGGTGGAGGTGCTGGACACCACCGTGGCCCGCCAGTTGGGCCAGCACTTCGAGGCGGTGCGGGCCATGTCCGGCGAGGTGACGCCCGAATCGCTGACCGGCCGCAGCATGCCGGTGCGCCTGCGCGACGCGGTGTGCTGGCTGTTTTCGCC
>JALHHV010000571.1:0-758 GCA_022837365.1 Desulfovibrio sp.
GGCTCCATGTACCAGGGCGCGGGGCTGTTCTGCGCGTCCGCCGGGCTCGGCAACGTGGTGCGGGCCAGCTACGACGAGGCGGCCCTGCATGCCGCCCTGCGCCTGCCCGCCGACCGGCGCATCGTCATCAGCCAGACCGTGGGCTGGCCCAGAAACTGAGACCGCCCGCCGGAGGGAACGGCGGGCGGCTGGGGAGAACCAGAAGCTGTTCGCGGATTCGTGAGAAGCCGGAGCAACCTCCGGAACTGATTTGGCGGCTAGAATTTGTAGGTGACGCTGAGCCCCGCCATGTGGGCGTGGGCGTCCTCGCGGTCCACTTCGTTGTAGATGTAGTCGGCCGGGCGGGCGTCGTAGTGGCGGTCGGTCATCCACAGGTAGCCGTAGAACACGTCCAGCACCCAGTTCTGGTCCACCTTCCACCCCGCGCCCACGGTGACGATCTGGCGGTCGGAACAGGGCACGGCGAAGTCCTCGTACGTGTCGTTGATGGGGCTCTGGTCGTAGACGTAGCCCGCGCGCAGGTCCACGCTGTCGGTCAGGGCGTATTCCGCGCCGAACTGGAACCGCCAGGTGTTGTTCCAGTCCTTGTTCTTGCTCACCCGCGACATGCCGGGGAGCAGCGCCGGGTCGTAGTTGATGGTCAGGGCCTGGTAGGCGCTCCAGTGGGTCCACACCACGTCGGCTTCCAGGCTCAGGCGGTCGATGGGCTTGACCATCACGCCGAAGGTGACCGATTCGGGAATGGGCTCGGTGCCGGA
>JALHHV010000571.1:771-1562 GCA_022837365.1 Desulfovibrio sp.
GCCCAGCCGTCGGCGTCGATTTCCTGCTTCACGTCCGCGCCGGGAATGGTGGAATCGTACATGAAGCGCAGGTAGGTGGCGTCAACGCCCACGGCCAGCGAGAACTGGTCGGAGAACTTCATGGCCAGGTTGGGGTTGATGGAAAGCGACTGGATGCCCGCGTACGAGCAGTTGTAGCGCCCGGCCCAGTTGTCGCCGCCGGCGTATTCGGTGCCCAGCCCCACGCGCGGGAATATGCCGAGACCGAACCAGTAATGGTCGGACAGTTGCTGCGTGTAGTAGGCGGTGGGCAGGCCCCAGATGGCGTCGGAAAAGTCGCGGTCTTCCACGGCGGGGCTTTTGAAGTTCATGGTGGCGTTGGGCTTGATGGCCGTGGCGCCCACCTGCACCTGCGCCCCCGGCAGGTCGGTGATGTTGGCCGGGTTGTAGGCCACGGCCGAGGGGTCGGCGTCGCGGGCCACCATGGCGCCGCCCAGGGCGGTGCCGCGCGCGCTCCATTCGTAGACGGCATAGCCCGAGGCGCGGGCCTGCATCGGCAGCAGAAGCGGAACAAGGACAAGACAGAGCAGGAACAACGGCTTTCGCATGACAACTTCCCGTACTTGCAGAATATGCCCGCCGAACATTGACAGGACCACGGGAGTGTAGCAGGCAGAAGTACAGCGTCAATGAACATGGTAAATTTTTGCATTCATATTTCATGAATGGACTGCCCGGCCGTTCAAGCGTGGTGAATCCATGACCTGCAATGATCTCGTCGCGTTCTATGCCCCCCGCCTGGATGCCATGGA
>JALHHV010000125.1:0-9480 GCA_022837365.1 Desulfovibrio sp.
GTGCCCACTCCGCCGGGCATGACCACGTAGGCCATGGCGTACTTGATGAACATCAGCTTGCGCACGAAGAAGTAGCGGAAGTCGCAGCGCGTCTTCACGTACTGGTTGGCGCCCTGTTCCATGGGCAGATGGATGTGCAGGCCCACGGACGTGCCGCCCGCTTCATGGGCGCCCTTGTTACCCGCTTCCATCAGGCCGGGGCCGCCGCCGGTGATCACGCCGTACCCGGCCTCCACCAGTTTGCGGGCAATGGTCTCGGTTTCCATGTACAGGGGGCTGTCCGGCTTCACCCGCGCGGACCCGAAGATGGACACGCAGCGGTCCAGGTCGCTCAGCGTCTCGAATCCGTCCACCAGTTCGGCCATTATCTTGAAGAGCCGCCACGACTCCTTTATGGACAGGCTGTCAATCACGTACTGCTTGGAAGAACCCATTGCACACTCCTTGAGTTTTGCGCACTATACGGATTCCGCGCAGCCTGCGCAACGCTCGGGAATCGTTCGCGGGTTGGCGTGCCGGGGAATCATCCCCCGGCCGAGAGAACCCCCGGCCAGCGAATTCCGTGCCTTCGCGCCGTTGCGCGGCACGTGCGCCCATGCGTGCCCCGCATGACCGGTACCCCCGCATGCCCGGCACATCCGAACGCACCCCTAACGTATCCAACGGCGCTTCCGGCATCTCCGCATCGTACGCCATCCGCGCCCTTCACCACTCACCGGAACCAGAGGAACGGCATGAACATACAGTTTCTGGGAGCCGCGCAGACCGTCACCGGCTCGTGCTACATGCTGGAAGCCAACGGCGCCCGCTTCGCCATCGACTGCGGCATGCACCAGGGCAACTCCGAAATCGAAAAGCGCAACGTCGATACGGACATCTACCGCCCCGGCGACATCGCCTTCTTTCTCGTCACCCACGCCCACATCGACCACACCGGCCTTCTGCCGCGCATGACGCGCGAAGGCTTCAAGGGCGACATCTACTGCACTCCGCCCACGCGCGACCTGATGGACATCATGTTGCAGGATTCCGCGCACATCCAGGAAATGGAAGCGGAGTGGGAAACCCGCAAGCAAAGCCGCTTCGGCAAGCGCAAGCCGGTGGACCCCCTGTACACCATGGCCGACGCCCAGAACGCCGTGCGCAGGCTGCGCCCCGTGGAATACAACGCCCCGTTCGAGCCCGCGCCGGGCATCCGCGTCACCTACAAGGACGCCGGGCACATCCTGGGTTCCGCGTTCCTCGAAATCGAGGTGACGGAAAACGGCACCCCCACGCGGCTGGTATTCTCCGGCGACCTTGGGCGGCCCAACCAGCTCATCGTCAACGACCCCGACCACCCCGCCCGGCCCGACTACCTGTTCATGGAGTCCACCTACGGCGACCGCGACCACAAGAACTCCGAGAACAGCCGGGCCGAACTGGCGGAAGCCATCGCCTACAGCCACGGCCTTGGCGAAAAGGTGATCATTCCCGCCTTTGCGGTGGAGCGCACCCAGCAGGTGCTGTACACCCTGCACATGCTGTGGCAGGACGGCAAACTGCCCGCCGACATGCCGGTGTACATCGACAGCCCGCTGGCCATCCGCGCCACGGAAATCTTCCGCAAGCACCCCCGCTTCTACGACGACGACCTGAAGGCCGCCTACGCGCGCGGCGAAGATCCGCTGAGCCTGCCCAACCTGCGCTACACCCTGAGCAGCCAGGAATCGCAGGCGCTCAACGGCATGAAGGGTCCGGCGGTGATCATTTCCGCCAGCGGCATGTGCAACGCCGGGCGCATCAAGCACCACCTGCGTCACAACCTGTGGCGGCAGGGGGCGTCCATCGTGTTCGTGGGCTACCAGGGCGTGGGCACGCCGGGCCGCAAGATCGTGGACGGCGCCCAGACCATCCGCCTGTTCAACGAAGACGTGGCGGTGAACGCCAGGGTGTTCACCATCGGCGGGTTTTCGGCCCACGCCGGGCAAAGCCACCTGCTCGACTGGGTGGGGGCCTTCCAGCACAAGGACATGGAAGTGTTTCTGGTGCACGGCGAAGAAAAGGCCCAGACCACCCTTTCGGAAAAGCTGCACGAGCGCTACGGTCTTACCGTGCACGTGCCCACCTACATGGAAGAGGTGACGCTGAAGCCGGGCCGCACCATGCTTACCGCGCCCGACGAAAGCCGCGCCCACCCGCGCGTGGACTGGGAATTCCTGCTGGGCGACACCGAGGCCAAGGTGGCCATGCTGCGCCAGCGTCTGGCCGGGGTGGAAAAGCGCCCGTGGGTGGAGCAGGTGGACATCCGCGACCGGATGGCCGACCTGAACAGGGAAATTTTGAGTCTGCTTTCGCAGGTCTAGGTTGGCATCCGACCCGAAGGGCGCGAAGCGTGCCCGTCAAGCGAGCTTGGGAGCTTTGCCCCAGCCGTAGGCGAGTCAACGAGCCGTACGGATGGGGACAGCAACGATACGGGCATCGTGTGCAGAGCGGTCAAACTTCGCCTGCCATGGCTTTGCTGTCCTTGTCCGCGCGTTGCGGTCCCTAGCCGTAAGGTTCGCAGGCTCACCTAACGGCTAGGGCAAGACTCGCGTTGCGCGCTCGCCTAACGGCTAAGGCTCGGTCAAATACGATAAGAGCGCGCTGCGGTCCTCATCCGTAAGGCTCGAAGACTCGCCAACGGCTGAGGCATGTTCCCTCATGGCAGGCTCGTTTTCCTTGCCAACGGACAAAACTCCTAATTTTGAGACAGCACAGAGACGTCAGTTTTCAATGCTTCAGGAGATACATGCGCATCATCGCAGGTGAATACGGCGGCCGCGTGCTGAAGACGGCCGAAGGACCGGGCTACCGGCCCGCCATGGGCAAGGTGCTGCGCGTGCTGGACCTGTACGCGGGCAGCGGCAGCCTGGCCTTCGAGGCGCTGAGCCGGGGCGCGGCCGAGGCGTGGTTCGTCGAGGCCGCCCCCAAGGCGGCGGAACTCATCCGCAGGAACGCGCAAACGCTGGGCATCGCCCCGGAGCGCTGGCAGGTGGTGCAGGAAGACTGCAACAAGCTGTTGGCGCGCCGGGCGCGCACCACCTTCGACGTGGTGTTCATAGACCCGCCCTACGGCGAGGGGCAGTTGTCGCCCACGCTGCGCAACGCGGTGCGCAACGGCTGGCTGGCCGACGGGGCCATCGTGGCCGTGGAAGTGGAAGCGCGCCTGCCGCTGGACCCGGAACGGGAGAACGCGGCGCTCGTGCCCATCGTGGACCGGACCTACGGACAGACGAGGATCGTGCTATGGACGACGCGCGAGAACGGGTAGGGCGTCTTGCCATCTACCCCGGCACCTTCGACCCGCTGACCAACGGGCACGTCAGCCTCATCCGCCGGGGCTGCCAGATCTTCGACAACGTGGTGGTGGCCGTGGCCGCCGACACGCCGAAGACGCCGCTGTTCTCGCTGGACGAGCGGGTGCGCATGGCGGAAGAGGTGTTCGCCGGGCATCCCGCCATCACCGTGGAGCCGTTCACCGGCCTGCTGGTGGACTACGTGGAGCGGCGCGGGGCCAACGTGATCCTGCGCGGGCTGCGCGCGGTGTCCGACTTCGAGTACGAATTCCAGCTGGCTCTGATGAACCGCAAGCTCAAGCGGCACATCCAGACCGTGTTTCTGATGACGGACTACCAGTGGCTGTACATCAGCTCCACCATCATCAAGGCGGCGGCCAGCCTGGGCGGCGACATCAAGGGCCTGGTGCCGGAAAACATCTACCGCAAGCTGCGCGAGAAGTACGGCTACCCCTATCCGCTGGGCGACGATATCGACCTTGGAATAGGGGGAATAGGGGGAACCGGTGCGGCGGGTTCCGCCTTCGGGGCGGGCCTGGGCAACGGAGGCTTCCTGCCGCGCGGGGGCACCAGCGCCGAAGGCAACGGCTGCCTTGGCCCCGATGACGAGGGCTACGGCGGGGGGACGCCGCCCATGGCCCCCACGTTTTGAAGACTGTGGCCGTGACCGGTTCTTCTGTTTCGCATACGCCGCGTGACGCCGACGCCCCCATCCGCGTGATCTGTCTGGTCGGCCCCACGGGGGCGGGCAAGACGGCGGCGGCGCTGCATCTGGCGCGCACCTTCGGGGGCGGGGTGGTCAACGCCGATTCGCGGCAGGTCTACCGCGACTTCCCCGTCATCACCGCACAGCCCTCGCCGGAGGAACGCGCGGTGTGCCCCCACCTGCTGTACGGCTTTCTGCCCTGCACGGAAAAGATCAGCGCGGGCGTGTGGACCGACAAGGCCACGGCGGCCATCGAGACCCTGCGCCGGGACGACCTGCGCCGGGACGACGACATCCCCCGTGTGGACCCGGCCATCGGCGCGCGGCTGGAGCGCCAATGCGACGAACTGGGCGCGCCCGCGCTGCATGCCCGGCTGGCGGCCATCGACCCGGAGTACGCCGCGCGCATCCACCCCAACGACCGGCAGCGCACCGTGCGTGCGCTGGAGGTGCACGAAGGCACCGGGCGCACCCTGTCGTGGTGGCACGCCCGGCCCGTGCCGCCGCCGCGCTTCGCGGCGCTGCGCCTGGGCATGGACATGAGCCTGGACGAGTTGACGCCCCGGCTCGACCGGCGCATCGACCTCATGCTGGAGGCGGGCGCGCTGGACGAGGCGCGCGCGGCCCGCGCCCTGTGCGACGACCCGGCCGCGCCGGGCTGGTCGGGCATCGGCTGCGCCGAACTGTACCGCCACCTTACCGGCGAACTGACCCTGGCCGAGGCCCGGCTGCTGTGGCTGCGCAACACCCGCGCCTACGCCAAGCGGCAACTGACGTGGTTCCGGGCCGACAGGCGCATCCGCTGGGTCAGGCCCGACGACCTCGACGCCATGGCCACGCTGGCCGCCGCCTTCCTGCGCGGCGAGGGCGCGGAGTAGGGCGGGCCGCCACGGCGCGCGCTGTCCGCCTCCGGTACCCTTCCACCCCGCCGCCAGCTTGCCCGTTCCCCTCTCCCTCCGCTCTTCAGGCCCGCCGCCGGTCCCGCCTGCCGGGGCGTCACGTGCCGCGCGAAATGCGTCACGTCAGTTGTCACATACTCACCTGTGATGTACCATGCGCCAAACCTCAGGGAGGCGTTCATGAATGCACAGGGTACCGTGAATCCGGGCCGCAGGCCGTGGAGCCCCTACGTGGGCGGCGCGCTGAGCGGCCTTCTGGTGGTGGCGTCGGTGTGGGTGACGGGCAAGTTCTTCGGCGCGTCCACCACCTTTGTCCGTTCGGCGGGCTTCGTGGAGCGGGTGTTTTCGCCCGAGCGGGTGGCCGCGCTGGAGTACTTCGTCAAGGAAGCGCCCAAGGTGGACTGGCAGTGGATGTTCGTGGCCGGGATATTCGTGGGGGCGCTGCTGGCGTCGCTGGCCTCGGGCACCTTCCGCTGGCAGGGGGTGCCGCCGGGCTGGGCGGAGCGGTTCGGCCCGTCCAGGCTGCGGCGCGGCGTGGCGGCCTTCTGCGGCGGCGTGCTGGCCATGTTCGGCGCGCGCCTTGCCGACGGCTGACCCAGCGGACACGGGCTGAGCGGTTCGCTTCAGCTTTCGGTGAGCGGCTTCGTGGCGCTGGCCTGCTTCTTCGCGGGCGGGCTGGTGATGGCGCGCATCCTGTACCGGGGGAGGTAGCCATGGACCTTACGTACGGACTCGTCACGGGCATCCTGTTCGGGATATTCCTGCAACGCTCCGAAGTGCTGCGCCATGACCGGCAGTTGGGCGCGCTGCGCCTGCGCGACATGACCATCGTCAAGTTCATGCTCTCCACCGTGGTGGTGGCCATGGTGGGCGTGTACCTGCTGGTGGACCTGGAACTGGCGAAGCTGTCGGTGAAGCCGCTGGTGCTTGGCGGCAACGTTGTCGGCGGGCTGGCCTTCGGGCTGGGCTGGGGTCTGCTGGGCTACTGCCCCGGCACCTCGCTGGGGGCGCTGGGCGAAGGCCGCTGGGACGCCCTGTGGGGCATCCTGGGCAGCCTGTGCGGCGCGGCCCTGTACGCCGAAGCCTACCCGGTCATGAAGGCCACCCTGCTGACCTGGGGCGATTTCGGCAAGATCACCCTGCCGCAGGTGCTGGGGGTGAACCACTGGGTGGTCATCGTGCCGCTGGCGTCGGGCGCGGTGCTGCTGTTCCGGTGGTTCGAGCGCAAGGGATTGTAGATACGGAACAATGACAGGCTTCCGGACCGCCGCTCCCGTATCGGAGTGGCGGCCCGTTGCGTTTGGGGGGGGGCAGTCCGGCTGCCCGGCGCCGTGGGGTGAAACGGAGCAACCGCCCGGAACATGGCCGTGGTGCTTGCCCGCCAGGCCATCACCCCCTATGCTGGGCGAAACGCGGCGTCGGGTTTCCGACTGCGGCGCATGCCCGGCCCGGTTTCGGCGGAAGGCCGACCCGACCGGGCTTTGGCGGGCGCGAATCGCACGGCCCTTGGCGCGGAATTTGCTTTTGCCAGGGCATGGCGCAGTCACGGAACACGGATCACAGGGCGGCATGCAGGGATGCGGGCGCACCGGGCAGCCCGGTCGAGTTGGGCAGGCCGGGTACGCCGAATGCCGTCGGCAACGGAGGATGGTGGGTGAAGCGGAAACGCACGGCATACGGCGGCCTGTTGGCTGCGGCGGCGCTGGCGGTGGGCGTGCTCGGCCTGGTGGCCGGGTTCGTGCCCGACGCGGGCAGCCCGTTCGTGCGCGCTCCGCTGAGCGACAGGGTGTTGCGCGCCAGGCCCGCCATCGAACGTCCCGTGGCCGAGGGTGAGCAGTGGCGCATGCGCGCCGCCGTGGCCCGGCCCGGCGATGCCCCCGCGGTGATCAACCCGGCCAGTCCGGCAGATCCTGCCAGTCCGGCAGATATTGCCAATCCGGCTGACGGGGCCGCCATGGCTGTGCTGGCCGATGGCGTGCTGGAAGAATTCTCCCCCCTTCACCCGGTGTCCCCGATCAGCTTTGTCGGGGGCGGTGTGGCCGTGTCCACCGTGGACGGGCACCGCACCGTGGACGCCATGGCCGATGCGTCGCCCATGATCCTGCCGGGGCTGGACCCCTTGCGCGTCGATGGCGGTCGTCCGGGTGACCCCATGCAGCCCACCCTGGTTGCCGAGCCCGCCTTCTACGGCGAAGCCCTGGACCAGGCCGGGCGTCCGCTGCGCTGGACGCGCGGCGAAACGTCCCGGCTGCTGGCCAGGGAGTGCGCCGCCACCCGGCGTTCCGCCGTGGCCGGGGTGCGCCGGCCGGCGTACGGAGGCGCCTCGCGCGAGATGCTGGCGGCCGCCACGCCCGAACAGATGCTGCTGCGCGCCCGCCAGTACCGCGACATGGTGGACCGCTACGCCCGGCGCTACAACCTTTCCCCGCGCCTGGTGCTGGCCATCATGCACGCCGAGAGCGGGTTCAACCCCAACGCGGTCAGCCCGGCGCAGGCCCTGGGGCTGATGCAGATCGTGCCGGAAACCGCCGGGGGCGAGGTGCACGCCTACCTGCACGGCACGCCCGGCCAGCCGCCGCGCGACGCCCTGTTCGACCCCGGCACCAACATCCGGTACGGCACGGTGTACCTGCACCTGCTGTCCAACCGGCACTTTCCCGACATCGCCAACCCGGCCACCCGCGAACTGTGCGTCATCGCCGCCTACAACGGCGGCCCCAACGCCCTGCTGCGCGTGTTCGACGCCGACCGCGACAAGGCCGTGGCCCAGATCAACGCCATGACCACCCAGCAGGTGTACGACAAGCTGGTGCGCCACATGCCCGCCGACGAATCACGCAAGTACGTCGACAAGGTGCTTGCCTCGCTGGAGAACTTTTCGTCCGTCCACTAACGGCTGTTCCCGGATAGTCCTTCAGGGGGTCGCACGGTCCGGACCCGCCTCGCGGCGTTGTGTTGCGAACCGAAAGGGCGTAATGGGGGATGGTCGCGCCGACCGGCGCGCCGCCATGCCCGGCGGGCACGGCATTACCGTCCGTGGTCGCCCCCGCGCGGGGCCAACCGTTCCGAACACAGGAGTCGTTCATGAAAAGATATGCCCTCGTACTGCTGGCCCTTGCCGCCATCGTGGCGCTTGCCGGGTGCAACCAGCCCAAGTCCGGCGGCATCGCCGTGGTGAACACCGCCCGCGTCTACCAGGAAAGCGAGGCGGGCAAGGCCGGGGTGAAGCACCTCGAAACGCTGCACGAGGAAATGCAGAACCAGCTCAACCAGATGCAGGAATCGTTGCAGCAGGACCAGAGCGACGACAACAAGCGCAAGTTCCAGGAAGCCTTCGCCGACTACCAGAAGCGCATGGGCGCCGAACAGCAGCAGGTCATCTCCGTCCTGAACGAAAATCTGCAGAAGGTGCTGGACACCTACCGCGAAAAGAACGGCCTCGACGTCATCGTGGGCAACGACAACGTGCTCTCCGCCGGTCCCAGCGCCGACGTCACCGGCAACATCGTGGCCGAACTGAACAAGCTGAACATCACCTTCAAGCGCATGGAAGCGGAAGCCCCGGCCGCGCCGGCGGAAGCCCCCAAGCAGTAGCGCCCGGCGCGTGCCCGCGCCGCGCATGGCCGACAGATGGCAATGACAAGGACGCCCCGGCAGGCCGGGGCGTCCTTTTTCTTCGTCCGGAACCGGGCGCGGCGGGAAGGCCGTCCCGGCTCATTCCTTGCGCAGCGACTGCACCAGTTCTCGGTAACGCGGGGTGTTGGACACTTCACGCAGGGCGGCTTCGATGCGTTGGGCGGTGGCGGCGTCCACGCCCCTGGCCACCATCAGGTAGCGCGGTTCGGCCGGGGGAGTGCCCGGCACCGGCCGCAGGGTCAGGGCCGCGCCCAGGTCGGGATGGGCGCGCAGCAGATGGGCGGCCTCTTCATGGCCCATGAAGGTGATGTCGTAGCTGCCGCTGGCGATGTCGCGCAGCATCCGCGCGTTGTCCTCGCGGGTGCGGGCGGGCGAGGTGCCCGTGCGCGCCAGCGCGGAGGCCAGCCAGTCGCCGTACCAGTAGCCGTCGCCCAGCACCACGCGCAGCCCCCCGGCCAGCAGCGAATCCAGGGACCGTGCGGAGGCGGCCAGCCCCGCGTGGGTGCGGCGCACCACGATCACCGGCGGCAGCGGATCGTACAGCGGGCCAAGGAACCGGGCGTACGCCTCCCGTTCCGGCGTGCGGTAGATACCCGGCGCGCACGCGAACGGCGCACCGGCGCTGAATGTGGCGAGGATGCCGGTGAAGGTGCTGGTGACCAGGCGCGGCTTCAGCCCCGCGCGCTCCAGGACGGCCAGGGTCATTTCCACCAACGGGCCGTCCTGCCTTTCGCGGGTCACCGTGAAGAACGGCGGACGGTGGTAGACGTGGACGGCGATCTCGCGCGGCGCGGATGGCGGGGCGGCCTGCGATGCCGCGTGGCCCGCGCGCGCGGGAACCGCGCAGACGGCCAGCGCGAGCAGCAGGGCGGCAATCAGGCGGCGGGTGGGCCTGAAGGGGAAGGGCCGGGCGTGTTGCAGG
>JALHHV010000125.1:9541-10152 GCA_022837365.1 Desulfovibrio sp.
CGGGCGGCAACCGGTCAGGGGGCGGCGGTCACGTCGCCCAGCACCTCGGCGATGGCGTCGTCGATGCGGCGCAGGGTGGCCTCGTCCACGCCGCGCCCGCACATCAGGTGCCGGGTCTGGGGCTCGCCCACCAGGATATCCGGTTCGGCCAGGGGCACCAGTTCCAGCGCCTGAAACAGCCGGGGCGACCGGCGCAGCAGTTCCGTGGCTTCTTCCTGTTCCATCAGGGTCATGTCGTAGCGGCCGGATGCCAGCATTTCCAGCAGGGCGGCGTTGTCGGCCGTGCTGCGGTAGACGGGCGCGCGGGAACGGGCCAGGGCATCGTCCAGGGCCGGACCGTACGAAAAGCCGCCGCGCAGCACCATGCGCAGCCCGGTGGCCAGCAGCGCGGCCAACCCCCGCCCACCGCCGGTCCGGTGCGCCGCCTCGACGCGGAGTACGGCCACCGGCGACAGGTTGCGGTAGATGGGCGCGCTGAACCGCGCGAACTGCGCGCGTTCGCGGGTGCGGTACCAGCCGGGGGAGCAGGCGTAGGCATCCGGGTCCTGCTCCAGCCGCACCAGAATGCGCTTGGGCGGCATTTCCGCGACGTGGTAGGGGATGCGCGCGGC
>JALHHV010000126.1 GCA_022837365.1 Desulfovibrio sp.
GGCCCTGGTGCGCGACGTGCGCGCCGTGAAGGGGGCCGCCGCCGGTTCCGTGCGGGTGGACGCGGTGGCCCGCTCGCTCACCGTGGCCCCCGACCCCGGACTGGAAACCGCCCTGCGCCTAGACGAGGCGGCTGGCGACCCCGGTCCGTGCCCTGCCCGGCACGGTGGGGAGGACGCCCACAAGGCGGGCAAGGGGCGCGGCAGGCGGCGCTGATCGGTATCCACCGGCCCGCACCCCGCGCGGGTCAGGCAGTATCGGCTTGTTGACCGACGTGCGGCATACCGCATACAGTCCGCCACGGCCCTGCGGAGGCCCGTAGAGTAGGGGCAGTTTCTAAATTGTCCTTTCGCCCGTTGGCTTCGTCAAACTTCACCTGCCATGTCGGTCGAATACGATAAGAGTATACTCCCTCATGGTGCGCAGGGATGGGGGAACATCGGGGGGAAGGGATTTCGCTCATGCTCAGGCGCATGCGATCGTTGCTCGGCCTCGCGGATGCCGACGAACCGCCTTCCCTTGCCCCGTCCCGAGCGGCGGCGCGGGCGGCTGACGGCACGGCGTCGTCCCGGCCGGACGCCGGGGCCGCCCCGGCAACCTGCCCGGCGGACGCGGCCTGCGGCCCGGCGCTGCTGGTGGCCCGGCAACCGGTGTTCGATGCCTCGGGAGAGGTGTGGGGCTACGAACTGCTGTTCCGCCAGCCCGACTGCCCCGAGTGCTGCGGCGAGGACGTGGACGCCAGCGTGGCCACCGCCTCGGTCATGGCCGACGGCTTCGCCATGGCCCGCCCGGCCCTGGGGCCGGGCCAGCGCCTGCTGGTGAACTTCGGCGAGGACATGCTGCTGGCCGGTGCGCCGCGCATCCTGCCCGCCGACGTGTGCGGGGTGGAGGTGCTGGAGACGGTGCCCGCCACCGGGGCCGTGCTGGGGGCTCTTGCCGACCTCAAGTCCGAGGGCTACCTGATCGTGGTGGACGATTACGCGGGGCAGCCCGGCATGGACGCGCTGCTGGACATGGCGGACATCGTCAAGATCGACGTGCTGGGCCGCCCGCTGACGGACCTTGCCCGCGACGTGGCCGGTCTGCGCGCCCGCCAGTGTCTGCTGCTGGCGGAAAAGGTGGAGGACCTGGCCACCCACCGCCAGTGCGAGGCCTTGGGATTCTCGCTGTTCCAGGGGTTCTTCTTCAGCCGGCCGGAACTGGTGCACGGCAGGCGGCTGGACAGTTCGCAGGCGGCCAAGATGCGCCTGCTGGCCACCCTGGCCCGCGAGGACGTGAACATCAAGGCCGCCACCGAGGTGGTGCGCTCCGACGCGGCCCTTTCGTACAAGCTGCTGCGCTACATCAATTCCGTGCACTTCGGGCTGCCGGTGAAGGTCACGTCCATCCAGCACGGCATCTTGCTGCTGGGTACGCGCAACCTGGTGCAGTGGCTGTGCGTCACCGTGCTTTCCGAATTCGACACCGGCCCCATGGCGCGCGAACTCATCGCGGTCTCGGCCCTGCGCGCCAAGTTCCTGGAACTGTGCGCATCCCGCGCCGCCGTGCGCGCCGGTCAGGCGCCGCCGCCCGCCGCGCCCCGGCCCATGCCGCAATCGGGGACGCTGTTCATGCTCGGGCTGTTCTCGCTGCTGGAGCCGCTGCTGTGCCTGCCGCTGGCGGAACTGCTGCGTTCGCTGCCGCTGGTGGACGACTTGACCGAGGCCCTTTCCGAGCACACCGGCCCCTACGCGCCGTGGCTGGCCCTGATGGAACACTACGAGCGGGGCCGCTGGGACGAAGTGCTGGCCAGCGGGGCGGCCATGAGCCTGACCCAGGCCGACCTGGCCGTGGCCTACGCGGGCGCGCTGGAATGGACCGCCTTCTTTCACGACAGCCGGGAGTAGGAATGAAACCCCTGATCGCCACCATCGAGACGTCGCTGTTCGACATGTTCGAGGCCGGTCCCGGCCCGTCCAGTTCCCATACCATCGGCCCCATGAAGGCGGGACACGACTTCCGTTCCCTGTGCGCCGTCCTGCCGCCCGACGTGCTGGCCCGCGCGGCGGACATCCGGGTGCGGCTGTACGGCTCGCTGAGCGCCACGGGCGTGGGCCACGGCACCACCGGCGCGGTGCTGGCCGGGCTGCTGGGGCACCGGCCCGCCACCTGCCCGCCGGGGCTGCTGGAATCGCTGCCCGCGCTGCCGGAGGCGGACCGCACCCTGCGCCTGGGCCCCGCCGCCATGGTGCTTTGCGAAGGCGCCGTGCTGCGCGACGCGGTGCAGCATTCCTACCCCTTCAGCAACACCCTGGTCATGGAACTGCTGGACGCGCACGGCGTGGTGCTGTGTGCGCGCGAGTACTATTCCGTGGGCGGCGGGTTCATCCAGTGGAAGGGCTGGCGGCCCGAGGAGCGCGGCAGGCCCGTGCACCCCTACCGCAGCATGGCGCAGTTGCGCGCGCGGCTGGAAGAGACCGGGCTGACCATCCACGAACTGATCCTGGAGAACGAGATGGCGGTCACCGGCATGGGCCGCGCCGCCATCCTGGACCGGCTGGCCGCCATCATCGAACTGATGGAGGCCAGCGTGCGGCGCGGCATCGAGGACGGCGGCCCGCTGCCCGGCACCCTGGGCGTGCACCGCAAGGCCCGCGTGCTGCTGATGCGCGCCCAGCGGCTGCCCAACGAGGTGGATGTCTTCCTGGGGCGGCTGAACGCCTATGCCTTTGCCGCCGCCGAGGAAAACGCGGCGGGCGGGGTCATCGTCACCGCGCCCACCTGCGGCGCGGCGGGGGTGATGCCCGCGCTGCTCTACGCCATGCGCCACGACCTCGCCATCGGTGACCGGGCCGTGCGCGAAGGCGTGCTGGCGTCGGCCGCCGTGGGGTTTCTGGCCAAGCACAACGCGGGCATCGCCGGGGCCGAGATGGGCTGCCAGGGCGAGGTGGGCGTGGCCTCGGCCATGGCCGCCGCCATGCTGGCCCATGCGCGCGGCAACCCGGTGCACGTGGTGGAGAACGCGGCGGAAATAGCGCTGGAACACCACCTGGGCCTGACCTGCGACCCCGTGGGCGGCTTCGTGCAGATTCCGTGCATCGAACGCAACGCCGTGGGCGCGGTGAAAGCCTACAACGCCTGCCTGCTGGCCACCTGCGAAGACCCGCGCCACCACCGGGTGACCCTGGACAGCGTCATCGCGGCCATGGCCGAGATAGGGCGCGACATGAACGCCAAGTTCAAGGAAACCTCTTCCGGCGGGCTCGCGGTCAGCGTGGTGGAGTGCTGACCGGCCCTTTTCGTCCGGTATCCGAAAGAAAGCGGCGTCCACCCCCTGCGGGATGGACGCCGTCATTGCTTCAATCGATCGGCAACAGCCCCTACAGGTCCTTGCCCACCATGCGCAGCAGCCGCACCAGCTGGTTGGTGAAGCCCGCTTCGTTGTCGTACCAGATGATCAGCTTCAGCATGGTGCCGCCGATGACGCTGGTGCACGGCGCATCCACCACGCCGCCGTAGGTGGAGCCCATGTAGTCCACGGACACCAGCGGTTCTTCGGTGTAGCCCATGTTGCCCAGCAGCGGTCCCTCGGCCGCGGCCTTCAGCAGGGCGTTGACCTCTTCCACGCTGGTGGGGCGCTCCAGTTCGCAGGTCAGGTCCACCAGCGACACGTTGGGGGTGGGCACGCGCACGGCCATGCCGTCCAGCTTGCCCGCCAGCGCGGGGATGACCAGCGTGGTGGCCTTGGCCGCCCCGGTGGTGGTGGGGATCATGGACAGGGCGGCGGCGCGGGCGCGGCGCGGGTCCTTGTGCGAACCGTCCAGGATGCGCTGGCTCATGGTGTACGAGTGCACCGTGGTCATCAGGCCGTGCTTGATGCCGAACGCCTCGTGGATGGTCTTGGCGGCGGGGGCCAGACAGTTGGTGGTGCACGAGGCGGCGGAGATCACTTCGTGCCTGGCCGGGTCGTAGTCGCCATGGTTCACGCCCATGACCACGGTGACGTCGGCGTCCTTGGCCGGTGCGCTGATGACCGACTTCTTCGCGCCGCAGGCCAGGTGCTGCGCAAGGCCCGCGCGGTCCTTGATGGTGCCGGTGGTTTCCACCGAGATGTCGATGCCGAGGTCCTTCCACTTCCATTCGCCCGCGCGCTCGCGGGTGACGGCGATGTGGCGCCCGTTGACGATGAGCCCGGCGTCGTCGTGGCCCACTTCGCCCCGGAAGGTGCCGTGGCACGAATCGTACTTGAACAGGCGGGCCAGCGAGGCGTTGTCGGCGCGGGCGTTGATGGCGGCCACGCCGAGGTCGTCGGTGTCGGCCAGCAGTCTGACGAGGTAGCGGCCGATGCGGCCGAAACCGTTCATCCCAAGCTTGATCATGAGTCCGTTCCCCTAAAAACGGTTAGATCTTGTTCGAGCAGCCCAGCACGTTGCGGATCTTGTGCTGAACCATGTTCTTCACGGCGTCGCGCGCGGGCTTGAGGTACGCGCGCGGGTCGAAGTCGGCCGGTTTTTCCATGAAATGCTTGCGGATGGTGGCGGTCATGGCCAGGCGGATGTCGGTGTCGATGTTGATCTTGCACACGCCGAAGGTGGCCGCCTTGCGCAGCAGGTCTTCGGGCACGCCCTTGGCGCCGCCCACCTTGCCGCCGTAGGCGTTAGCCATGTCCACGAATTCCTGCGGCACGCTGGACGCGCCATGCAGCACCAGCGGATAGCCGGGCAGCATGGCGGTGATCTTTTCCAGCCGGTCGAAGTCCAGCTTGGCCTCGCCCGCGAACTTGTACGCGCCGTGGCTGGTGCCGATGGCGATGGCCAGTGAATCGCAGCCGGTGCGCTGCACGAAGTCCACGGCCTGGTCGGGGTCGGTGTACACCGAATGCTCGGCGGACACGTCGTCCTCCACGCCCGCCAGCTGGCCCAGTTCCGCCTCCACCCACACGCCGCGCGCGTGGGCGTATTCGACGACCTGTTTCGTGACGGCGATGTTCTCTTCATACGGCAGGTGCGAGCCGTCGTACATGACCGAGGTGAACCCGCCGTCGATGCAGTCCTTGCAGATCTGGAAGTCCTGCCCGTGGTCCAGGTGCAGCACCACCGGCAGGTCGGTGTCCAGCAGGGCCGCCTCGATGAGCTTCACGATGTAGTTCTGCCCGGCGTACTTGCGGGCGCCGGCGGAAACCTGGAGGATCAGCGGGGCCTTTTCTTCGCCGGCCGCCTGCATGATGCCCTGGATGATCTCCATGTTGTTCACGTTGAAGGCGCCGATGGCGTACCCTTCCTTGTAGGCCCGCTCGAACATCTGCTTGGGACCGGTCAGCGGCATGGGTTCCTCCTGCTGCGCCGGACGGGCGTGCTGCCTGCTGGTCCGGCGGTGGAAATGAGTTCGTCGGTCGCGCTCCGCCGGGGGGCCGGGCGGGCGCGCGCGATCCGGGCATGCCTTCGGAAGGCCCGTCCGTAGCGCGGGAAAGATACCAGAATCCGTGGCAAAAATAAAGACGGGCCGCGCGGGGCTGCCCGTCTTTCATGGTTATGCCTCTCCGCCCGCCCCGTTGCCCGTCCCGTCGCCTGCCCCGTCGCCTGTAGGGCCGCCGTCCTGCACGGCGGCCAGCACGTCCATGGCCGCGTGGTCGGTGAAGTCGAAGCGCAGCGGAGTGAGGGTGACCCAGCCTTCGGTCAGCAGGGCGCGGTCGGTGCCGGGGGCCACGGTCTCGGGCGGGATGGTGCCG
>JALHHV010000127.1 GCA_022837365.1 Desulfovibrio sp.
AGGACCATGCCCACCACGGTGGCGAGGGCCATGCCCTTGAGCTGCACCGAGCCGATCTGTACGGGCACGCCGCTGATGCCGGTGATGAACACGATGGCGGTCAGGGTGAGGTTGGCGGGCTTGGAGTAGTCCACGCGCGACTCCACCAGCATGCGGATGCCCGAGGCGGCGATGACGCCGAAGAGCAGGATGCAGATGCCGCCCATGACCGGGGTGGGAATGGACTGGATGAGCGCGGACAGCTTGCCCACGAAGGCCAGCAGGATGGAGATGACGGCGGCGCCGCCGATGACCCACACGGAATACACGCGGGTGATGGCCATGACGCCGATGTTCTCGCCGTAGGTGGTGGTGGGCACCGAGCCGAAGAAGCCGGACAGCACGGTGGACACGCCGTCGCCCATGAGCGAGCGGTGCAGGCCGGGGTCGCGGGTCAGGTCGCGTTCCACGATGTTGCCGGTGACCACCAGGTGGCCGATGTGCTCGGAAATAACCACCAGCGCGGCGGGGATGATGATCAGGATGGTGTTGAAGTCGAACTTGGGCACGTACACGGTGGGGGTGGCCAGCACGGGGGCGGCGGCCACGCCCGCGAAATTCACCGCGCCAAGGACGATGGACACCGCGTAGCCCACGGCGATGCCGGTCAGCACGGGGATGATGGCCATGAAGCCCTTGAACAGCACCGAGCCGAAGGCCACGGTGAGCAGGGTGGTCATGGAGATGATGATGGCGGTGGTGTTATACGCGCCGGTGGCGTCGGGCATGACCCCGGCCATGCCGGTGGCCACCCCGGCCAGTTCGAGGCCGATCAGGGCCACGATGGGGCCCATGGTGGCGGGCGGCAGCACCACGCCGATCCATTCCGGGCCGAACTTCCAGATGATCAGGGCCACGGCGATGAAGATGCAGCCCGAGGCGATGAACCCGCCCAGCGCGTAGGAATAGTTGGCCCCCCACATGGCCTGGTCGGCCCCCAGCACCACGAACACCGGCGACAGGAAGGCGAAGCTGGACCCCAGGAAGGCCGGGGCCTTGCCCTTGCACAGCACGAGATAGATCAGGGTGCCGATGCCGTTCATCAGCAGCACGATGGCCGGGTCGATCTTGAACAGGGTGGGCACCAGAACGGACGCCCCGAACATTGCGAAAAGGTGCTGGAAGCTCAGGGGAATGCCCTGAAGAAACGGTACCTTTTCCTCCACCTGGATGGTCTTTCTGGCCATTGCCCTCTCCGGAAAAGTGCTGATGTGGTGTGTGCATGCCGCGCGGCGCGCGGGCGCGGGGCCGTTGCGCGGCGCGGTTCGGGCAACCGCCCTGACGTCATGCGGGAAAGGGGCGGCGAGGCCCCTCGCAAAAAGGGCGGGACATTTGCTGTCCCGCCCCGTGGTGCGCCCTATTTGGTGCCGAATATCTTGTCGCCCGCGTCGCCGAGGCCGGGCAGGATGTAACCGTGCTCGTTGAGCCGCTCGTCCACGCCCGCCACGTAGATGTCCACGTCGGGGTGGCGGTCGGTGACCTTCTTGATGCCTTCCGGCGCGGCCACCAAGAACAGGCCCTTGATCTGCGGGCAGCCCGCTTCCTTCAAGAGGTCGATGGTGGCATTCAGGGTGCCGCCGGTGGCCAGCATGGGGTCGATGATGATGGCCATGCGCTCTTCGATGTTCTTGGCCAGCTTCACGTAGTACTTCACCGGCTCAAGGGTCTCTTCGTTGCGGAACATGCCCACCACGCTGACCTTGGCGCCGGGAATCATGTCCAGCAGGCCGTCCAGCATGCCGAGCCCGGCGCGCAGGATGGGCACCACGGTGATCTTCTTGCCGCGGATCTGCTCCACCTCGACAGGCCCGGCCCACCCCTGTATGGTGACCTTCTCCGTTTCGAGGTCCTTGGTGGCCTCGTAGGTAAGCAGGCGGCATATTTCGTTGGAAATGGCCCGGAACTCGCTTACCGGCACGTCGTGCTGGCGCAGGATGCCCAGCTTGTGCTTGACCAGCGGATGATTCACCACGGTAACGGCCACGATAGGTCTCCTTGTCTGTCTCGGTGAGCGGGGGCGCTTGCCCCCCAAACGCACAGGTTGTAAAAAACACGCCCCCGTCGGTCAAGTGAAAGCACAACCGTTGCCAAACATGCCGAATCCACCGCACCCCCCGGCCGAAACGCGCACCCATTCCTTCACCGTCGGCCCCGAGCACGCCGGGCAGCGGCTGGACCGCTTCCTGGGTGACGCCATGGCCGCCCTGCGCGAAGAGGACGGCCACGGCGACACCGTCTCGCGCGAGAAGGTCAAGCGGGCCATCCGCGACGGCGCCGCCACGATGCGGGGCCGCGCGTGCACCGTGCCCAGCACCCGCGTGGAGCCGGGCCAGACGGTCACCCTGGCGCTGGCCGTGCCCGCCGCCAAGGTCACGCCCGAGGAAGGCGAGCTGACCGTGTTGTACCGCGACGCGGCCATCGCCGTGCTGGACAAGCCCGCCGGGCTCACCGTGCACCCCTGCCCCAGCTGCCCGGACGGCACGCTGGTGCACCGGCTGGTGCGCCACTTTCCCGAACTTGCCGCGCAGGAAGGCTTCCGCCCCGGCATCGTGCACCGCATCGACAAGGACACCAGCGGCCTCCTGCTGGTGGCCCTGACCGAGGCGGTGCGCCTGGAACTGTCGCGCGCCTTCGCCGAGCGCGAAGTGCACAAGGAATACCTGGCCCTGGTGCACGGCGTGCCCTCGGCAAAGGGCGACATCGACGCGCCCATCGGCCGCCATCCGCTGCACAAGGTGAAGATGGCCGTGGTGCCGGAAAACCGGGGCGGCAAGCCCGCCCGTTCGGCATGGCGGGTGCTGCTGGCCGACCCCGGCGGCCGTTTCGCCCTGGTGGCGGTGCGCATCTTCACCGGGCGCACCCACCAGATCAGGGTGCACATGGCCCATCTGGGCCACCCTCTGTGGCAGGACGCGGTATACGGCCCGGCGGAAACCGCGCCACCCGGCGGCAGCGATCTGCCGGAATTTCCCCCGCGCCAGATGCTGCACGCCTGGCGGCTGTCCTTCCGTCACCCGGAAACGGGCGCGGACATGCGCTTCACCTGCCCGCCCCCGCCGGACTTCGCCGCGCTGGCCCTGCGCCTGTCACGGCGCATGCAGCGGGTGGTGGTCACCGGCTCGCCGGGGTGCGGCAAGTCCGCCCTGCTGCGTTTACTGGGGAAGGAGCGCCTGCTTGGCGAGAGGGGCCAGTCGGGCGAGGCGGGCCTGCCGGTGTGGAGCGCCGACGCGGCCGTGGCCCGGCTGTACGAGCCGGGCGGCGGCGGGCACCACCTGCTGCGCGGCCGCTACGGCGAGCGCTTTGTGCCCGACCCCGCCGGACCCGTGGACAAGCGCGCCCTGTTCGAAGCCATGCGCACGGACGCCGCCCTGCGCCGCGAGGTGGAGGAGATGATCCACCCGCTGGCCCGGCACGACATGAACGAATTCTTCGCGCGGGCCGAGGCGGCGGGCGCGCCCGTGGCCGTGGCCGAGGTGCCGCTGTTCCTGGAGGCGGGCTGGAAGGCCGGGAGCCGCGACACCGCCGCCATGTCCGGCGTGTTGCCCAACGTGCTGCCCAATGTGCTGCCCAATGTGTTGTTGGTCGGGGTGCACTGCCCCTTCGCGGAACGCGCCCGCAGGCTGGAAACCCGTCGCGGCTGGCCGCCGGACATGGTCGCCGCCATGGAGTCCTGGCAATGGCCCGAGGCGGACAAGATGCGCGCCTGCCACCTGGTGGTGGACAATTCCGGCACGCCGGAAGACCTGGCCCGCCGGGCGCGCGGCCTGCTGGCCGAACTGGCCCGCCTGCGCGCCGCGCGGGACGCCCGTCTGGCCGATCACCTTGCCTCGTTGTGGCAGGCATGAGACGTTAGCGCATGTTCCCCCTGCGCGACACCATTCCCCGCGTGCACACCCCATGGTCGGTGTGGTGCATCCTTGCCGCCAATCTGGCGGTGTTCCTGTGGCAGCAGACGCTGACCCCGGGCGAAACCCTGCGCCTGTTCCACTTCATGGGGGTGGTGCCCGCCCGCTTCGCCCATCCGGACTGGGCGCTGACCTCCGGCTATCCGCCGGGGGGCGTTATCGCCTTCGTCACCCACATGTTCCTGCACGGCGGCTGGGGCCACTTTCTGGTGAACATGTGGACGCTGTGGATCTTCGGCGACAACATCGAGGACGTCATGGGGCCGTTGCGCTTCATGATCTTCTACCTGACGTGCGGACTGGCGGCGCTGCTGACGCACATGGTCTTTTCCGCCTCGTCCACGGTGCCGGTGGTGGGGGCGTCCGGGGCCATCGCCGGGGTGCTGGGGGCGTACTTCCTGCTGTACCCGCACGCGCGGGTGACCACGCTGGTGCCGCTGCTGTTCATCCCGCTGATCTTCGACCTGCCCGCCGTGGTCTACCTGGGCATCTGGTTCCTCACCCAACTGCTTTCCGGACTGACCACGCTGGGCGGCGACGGCGCGGGCATCGCGTGGTGGGCGCATCTGGGCGGGTTCATGGCCGGGTTCGTGCTGCTGCCGCTGTTCCGCCAGAAGGGCCGCTGCTACTACTGCCACTTTCCGGAGGGCCGGGGCCGGGGCGTCATCCGCGCGCCGCACGACCCGGAGGAGTAGCGGCCCGGCCGCCCGGCCCGTCCCCGATCACGTCCCAATCACTTCCCCAATCACGTTCCCAGTCCCGCCCGGCCGGTCCGGCGCCCACGCGCCGCCCCTCCTCCCGCCTTTCCGCCCGCCATTCCGTCAGGTTGCGAGTGCTTCCTCACGTTTTCCGCAGGGTTCCACGCATTGACTTACCGGGGGGTATGCCGCATAAGTTTCGGGCTGCCGCGCGGCGGCTCGCGCCGTTTCCGTCCGCATCCCCCTGCTCTCGCCACGGCGAACGGCAGGCGGACGGGCAGCGCATCGCGCAAAACATCGCAAGGGGTCCATCATGCTCGAAATACGCGACCTGCACGTCTGCATCGGCGACGTAGAGGTTCTGAAAGGCATCGATCTCAAGATAGAAGCCGGCGAGACCTTCATCCTGTTCGGTCCCAACGGCTCCGGCAAGACCACCCTGCTCATGACCCTCATGGGCTTCGCCAACTATACCGTCACCCAGGGCCAGATACTGTTCAAGGGGCAGGACATCACCAACGCCCCCATGTACGAATGTGCGCCCGCGAGCGCGAGGTGGACGTGGACGACCTGGCCCGCAAGGTGAACTTCGACCGGTTCCTGGAGCGCGACGTCAACGCCGGGTTCTCCGGCGGCGAGATCAAGCGCTCGGAAATGCTCCAGCTCATGGCCCAGCGGCCGGACCTGGTGCTGTTCGACGAGCCGGAATCGGGCGTGGACCTGGAGAACATGGCCCTCATCGGCCAGACCGCCCGCCAGTTGCTGGACGGCATGCCCCCGGCGTCCTGCTCCATGAAGCAGCAGAAGGCCCGCTGCAAGACCGCGGGCCTGATCATCACCCACACCGGCTACATCCTCGAATACGTCAACGCCGACCGGGGGCAGGTCATGTACGACGGCCACCTGTGCTGCGAGGCGCGGCCCGGCGACATTCTCGACCACGTCAGCAAGTACGGCTACCAGGAATGCCTGCGCTGCCTCGACAGCGACGCATCGCTCGGCCAGATCAAGGAGGCGCTGTAGCCATGGGTTACCGCAACGTGGACCTTACGCGCTTCAGCTTCGACGGCGCGCAGGCCGAGACCATCCCCGACCTTTCCACCCTGGACGAATTCGACCGCAAGCGGCTGCTGTACGCGGGCATCGACGTGAACGCCAAGGAGCGCAGCGGCTCGTTCATGCACATGAACCACAGCGGCGTGCACTGCAAGTCCACCCAGGAAGGGCTGGAACTGCTGGACATCAAGCAGGCCCTCAAACTGTACGACGGCCTGCCGCAATACTTCTGGAAGATGGTGGACCCCAACCGCGACGAATACACCCGCGCGGCGGCGGAACACCTGCACGGCGGCTATTTCATCCGCGCCCGCAAGGGGGCCAGGATAGAAGCGCCCGTGCAGTCGTGCCTGTTCATCAAGGGCAACGGCGTGGGTCAGAACGTGCACAACGTGGTCATCGTGGAAGAAGGCGCGGAGATGCACATCATCACCGGCTGCGCCACGGCCCACGGCACGCGCGAGGCCGCGCACCTGGGCATCTCCGAATTCTTCGTGCACAAGGGCGGCAAGCTCACCTTCACCATGATCCACAACTGGGGCGAAGACACGGCGGTGCGCCCGCGTTCCGCCGGCATGCTCGAGGAAGATGCGGTGCTGGTGAACAACTACGTGTTGCTCAAGCCCGTGAAGGACCTGCAAATGTACCCCACCCTCACCCTGGCCGGGCGCGGGTCGGTGGCGCGGTTCAACTCGGTCATCGTGGCGCCGGAAGGCTCGTACGTGGACACGGGCAACCGCATCCTGCTCAACGCTCCGGACACGCGCGGCGAAATCATCGCCCGCACCATGACCACCGGCGGCACCATCATCAACCGGGGGCACATCGGGGCCTACCAGGTGCCCGCGCGCGGCCACCTGGAGTGCAAGGGCCTGATCCTGGGCAACGGCATCATCCATGCCATTCCGGAACTGGAAGGCACCGTGGACGGCGTGGAACTGTCGCACGAGGCGGCCGTCGGCAAGATTGCCCAGGAAGAGATCGAATACCTCATGGCGCGCGGCCTGGACGAGGACGAAGCCACCTCGACCATCGTGCGCGGCTTCCTGAACGTGGACATCATGGGCCTGCCCCGAGAACTGGAACAGGCCGTGGAAGACCAGATCAACCAGTTGGACGCCAGCGACGCCATGTAAGTACCGGCGTCGCGCCCCCCGGAAACGACACGGCCCCGGCAGTTGCATGCTGCCGGGGCCGTTTTTCGTGCGACGTAGCAAGGGCTGGCGCGAGGGGGCCTGCCCGGCTACCCGGCCTTGCGCTGCAATTCCGCCACCAGGCCGCGCAGGTCTTCGGCCATGCGCCCGAGGTGGCGGATTTCCTTGTCCTCCTCGGTGACCAGGCGGCCGTTGTCGCGGGCGATCCCGTCCACCTGCGTCAGGCTGCGGGTGATCTGTTCCGACGCGGCGGACTGCTCTTCGGCGGCGGCGGCGATGGCCTGGACCTGTCCGGTGACGTGCACGGCCATATCCAGAATGCCGCGCAACACCTCGCCGGAATCGGCGGAGCGGCGCTCGGCCAGTTCCATGGCCCGCAGCGAATCGTCCATGCTGCGGGCGTTGGCCTCGGTCAGCGACTGGATGCCCTTGATGGTCTCGCCCACCTCGCGGGTAGCGTTCATGGTCTTTTCGGCCAGCTTGCGCACCTCGTCCGCCACCACGGCAAAGCCGCGCCCGGCGTCACCCGCGCGGGCCGCCTCGATGGCGGCGTTGAGGGCCAGCAGGTTGGTCTGGTCCGCGATGTCGTTGATGACGCTCATGACGGTGCCGATGGCCTCGGACTGGCCGCCCAGCCTGCGCATGTTCTCGTGCAGGGTTTCGGCAAGGCCGCGCAACTCGCTCATGGCGTCCATGGTGGCGCTGACGGCCTCCGCACCCTGGCGGGCACGCTCGCGCGAGGTCTCCGTCTCGCGCGCGGCAGCGGCGGCGCTACGGGCCACGTCCATGACCGAGGCGTTCATCTGCTCCATGGCGGTGGCGGTTTCGGCCACGCGGGTGACCTGCGAGCGCGACCCATCGGACAAGGTGGCCGAGCGGCTGGCCAGTTCACGCGCGGAGACGGCAAGGTCCTCGGTCATGCGTTGCAACCGCTCGGAAGCCTCCAGCATCCCCTCCTTGGAGGCGAGCGCGGCGCACGCCTGCTCGTCCGCGCGGCAGGCGGCCTCGCTGGCGCTCTCGGCCAGGCGGCGGGCTTCCTCCTGCTGGGCGCCCATGCGCTCGATGTTGCCGCGCAGGGTGGTGACCATGACGTCCAGGGCCGACTGCAACGCGGACACCTCGTCCTCGCCTTCCACGGCGATATGCCGGTCCAGGTCGCCCGCCGCGATGTCCTGCGCGGTGCGGGTGGCCTCACGCAGCGGCAGCACGATGGACCGGGCCAGCAGGTAGGCCACGGGCAACCCCACGAACAACAGCAGCCCCAGCACCACGGCATAGGTGTACAACACCTCGCGGGTGCGCACCTGCTCCATGGACTCGGCAACGCGCGCCTCGGCCGCCTGGATATTGTCGAGGTAAATGCCGGTGCCCACCCAGAATGGGGTGCCGGGAATGCTTTCGGCATAGCCCAGCTTGGGCTGGTCGCCCATGCCCGGCTTGGGGAACACGAAGGTCACGAAGCCGCCCCCGGCAGAAGCAACGCGCGCCAGTTCACGCACGTAGTACGTCCCCCCGCGGTCCTTGGTCTCGCCAAGGTCCTTGCCCACAAGCTGCTTCTGCNCCGGACTGGTCGGCGTCGAAGCGTACCCGCTCGACCCCCTTGGCAATGACCTGGCGCTGTTCCTCTTCGCCAAGCCCGGCGGACAGGTCACCCAGCGATACGGCCAGGGAATGGGTCAACGCCTGGATGCGGTTCCTCTCGGCCGACAGCATCGAGTCCTTGGCAGTGGCGATGCCCGCCTCGGCGATGTGATCCGCCACCCAGTACAACCCCAGGGCCATCCCGGCCAGAAACAGGGTCATGACGGCGAACAGGGCGTAGATGCGTTTGGCGATGGTAAACTTGCGGAACATGTTCCCCCCACGGCAACAGGACGGATGGAGATACGACTGACCGCCCCAGGGCAGCCAGAAATTCGTGCGCACAGTCAGTACAAAGACATATTGGCACGCTAAGCCCAAGAGCCCGCTCTGACAATGAGTGTTATCCCTACCTTTTGTCAGTGTTTACTTGCAGATCGAGGACCCGCGCCTCGCAAAACCACGTCGGACAACACTCCATACTCTGTGCCCAGGCTGGGTGCTCGGAAT
>JALHHV010000128.1:0-3496 GCA_022837365.1 Desulfovibrio sp.
AGCCGCCGGTGCAGGGCGAACCGCGAGATGCCCAGGTGCGCCGCCGCGCGGCTCTTGTTGCCGCCGAAGCGCTCCACCGCCTTGCGCACCAGGGCGTCCACCAGCGCCTCCACGTCGAAGGGCGCGTCGGGCAGGGTCAGGTTGTCCGGGTCCAGCCGCCACGCGCCGGGCCGGTCGCCGTCGCGCCGCACGGCCAGCGGCGACTCGCCCGCGCCGTCCTCGTCCAGAAAGCCCAGGTGCCGGGCGGTGAGCGCGGGTCCGTCGTGCAGCAGCACGGCGCGCTCCACGGCGTTTTCCAGTTCGCGCACGTTGCCGGTCCACGGATGGCGTCCCAGCAGGCGCAGGGCGTCGGGCGAGAGCGCGGTGAAGCGCTTCTTCTTGCGCACCGCCTCGCGTTGCAGGAACAGCCCGGCCAGCACGGGGATGTCCTCCGGCCGTTCGCGCAGCGGGGGAATGCGCAGGTGCCCCACCCGCAGCCGGTGGTACAGGTCGCGCCGGAACTGCCCGGCCTCCACCATGGCCGCAAGGTCGCGGTTGCCCGCGCAGATCACCCTGGCCCGGAATTCGCGCCGCTTCACCCCGCCCAGGCGGTAGAAGCAGCGCTCTTCCAGCACCCGCAGCAGCTTGGGCTGGAGCGTCAGGGGCATTTCCGCCACTTCGTCCAGGAACAGGGTGCCGCTGCCCGCCAGTTCCAGCTTGCCGGGAGCGCCCCCGGCGCGGCTGCCGGTGTAGGCCCCCGGCTCGTGCCCGAACAGTTCCGCCTCGAACAGTTCGTGGGGAATGGCCGCGCAGTTCAGGGCGATGAACGGGGCGTCGTTGCCCGATTCGCCGTAGTGGATGAGCCGGGCCACCACTTCCTTGCCGGTGCCCGTTTCGCCCTCGATGAGCACGGGCACGGACGGCTCGGCGTGGAACACCCGCGTCTCGTCCAGCAGCGTGGACATGGAGGACGAGGCCGCCACCACCTCTCCGATGCCGGTCACCTGGCGCAGCCGGGTGCGGGCCGATTCCAGCTCGCGGCGCAGGGCGTCGGCCCGCTGTTCCACAGCCTCGTCAAGGTGTTCGCGCAGTTCGCGGTTTTCCATCAGCAGGGCCTGATGCTCCGCGCAGCGCTCCACCACCGCCGCCAGTTCGCGGGCGTTGATGGGCTTGTTCAGGTAGTCGTAGGCCCCGCGCCGCAACGCCTCCACGGCGGTTTCCATGTCGCCGTGGCCGGTGATGAGCACCACGTCCGCCTCGGCGGTGGAGGAATCCTCCTTGAGGTGCGAGAGCAGCGTCAGCCCGTCCATGCCGGGCATGCGGATGTCGGTGATGATCAGCGGAAACCAGGTGGTGCGGGCTTCGGCCAGCGCGGCCAGCGGGTCTTCGAAGGGCGTGGGTTCGTGGCCCAGGTCGTGCAGGACGAGGCTGAGGCTCTGGAGGCTCGGCAGGTTGTCGTCGACGATGAGTATGCGCATGCGGGATGTCCTGTTGGCGCCTTGGGTTGCACCTTGGTCTGCGCCGTGCCGCGCACTGGCGTGCACGCGCGGCGCGCGGTCCATCCCCCCCTTGTTCCGTTCTTCCTGTCTATTCCTGTCTATCCTTTCCTGTCCGGGCGGCCCCGTGGCCGCGTGGCGCGCCGCCCCCCGGCCACGCGCTGTTCATGCCGCAAGGCGGTCTATCCGCCCCCGGCGGCCCCCTCCGGCCTCTCGCCGCCCCCCGGCGGCCCGGCCCGGCGCAGGGCCAGGGTGAAGGCGGCTCCGGTCATGGGCGGCTCGCCGCCGGACACGGAAATCTCGCCGCCCCACGATTCCACGAAGCTGTGCACGATGGCGAGGCCCAGCCCCAGCCCCTTGTGCGGATCCTTGGTGGTGAAGAAAGGATCGAAGACCCGGTCCTCCAGGCCCTGAAGGCCCGGACCGTTGTCGGACACGGTCAGCAGCACGCGGCCCGGCGACGAGGCCTCGATGCGGATGCGCCGGTCCGGGCTGTCTGCCCATTCCTTGGCGTCCAGCGCGTGCATGGCGTTGACCACCAGGTTGATGACCACCTGTTCCAGTTGCACCGGGTTGGCGCGCACGGCGGGCAGGTCCGGCGGCAGCACGCGCTCCACGGTCACCCGGTGGGCCCGCAGTTGCGCCCCCACCAGGCCCAGGGCCCGGTCCACCGCCGCCTCGACCTGGGTGGGCGTCAGGGCCGCGTCGCCGTGGGCCACCAGCGCCCGCATGTGGTCGATGATGTCGCGGATGCGCGCCGCTTCGCCAAGGATGAGCGAAAGGCGGGCCAACAGGGTTTCGCGGTCCGGGGCGCGGTCCTTTTCCGCCAGCATTTCCAGGCTGCCCGCGTACAGTTGCAGGGCCGAAAGGGGCTGGTTGATCTCGTGGGCGATGCCCGTGGCCAGGGTGCCCATGGCCTCCAGCTTGCGGGCGCGTTGCAGCCGTTCCTCCACGCGCAGGCGGTCGGTCTCGTCCTCCAGCATGACGATGACCGAATCCACCCCGCCGTCCCCGGCCAGAATGGGGCACGAGGTCAGGCGGTACGACCGCCGCCCGCCGGAGCGGGCCGTGGCCTCCAGCCGCCATTCGTGGGTCTGGCCGTCGCGGAAGGTGGCCAGGCAGGCGCAGCCGGGGCAGCGGGCGTTGTCCTCGCCGCAGTGCTCGGCCAGCATGTGGCACAGCAGGCCGCCGGGCGCCGCCGCATCGCCGAACCATTCGCGCAGGCGCGGGTTGGACGCGGTGATACCCAGCGCCCGGTCCAGCACGGCGATGCCCAGGGTGAGGTTGTCGGTGATGGAACGGTAGCGCCCCTCGCTGATGGACAGGGCTTCCTGCGCGCGCACCCCGGAAGTGATGTCGATGCCCAGCTTGAGCACCAAGGGCGAACCGTCCACGTCCTCGAAGGGGTAGGAATAGATGCGGAAGGCGGAACGGCGTTCCGGGCAGGCCCAGTCGTACACGCACAGGGTGCGCGAATCGAACACGTCGAAGGGGGGGCACAGCGCGCAGGGCCTGTTCTGGCCCCGGATCACCTCGTAGCAGGGGCGGCCCACGCCGGGGCCGAACAGTTGGCGAAAGCCCCGGTTCTCGTAGCGGATGGAATAGTCCGGCCCCAGCAGCACCACGTAGGCGGGCAGCCGGTCCAACAGGTTGAGCAGCCGGGTGCGTTCGGTCCAGGCCGGGGCGGGTCCCTCGCTGGACAGGCTGGACAGGGGGGTGGCCGTCAGGCTGGCGCACAGCACCGGCTCCGCCCCGTCCTTTCCGGACGCCGCCTGCGCGGCGCCGCGCAGGGGGCGAGGGGTGACCAGCAGTTCCACCGAGGTGCCGGTTTCGCCGCGCAGGGACAGGGAATAGGGGGTGGGCGCCGCGGCCGCCCGGCGATGCATCTCGCGCTCGAGCACGGAAAGGTTGCCGGGGGTGGAAAGTTCGCCCACCAGGCGCGGCAGGAATTCCGCCTCCGGCCAGCCGGTCTGGGGCAGGATGACCGAGGCCGCGTAGGCGAAGCCGCCCGCAGGCGCGGC
>JALHHV010000128.1:3506-13928 GCA_022837365.1 Desulfovibrio sp.
GGCGTGCGGCGCACCGGGGGTATCGGCGATCTGGGCCAGCAGGGCGGCCACCGGCGGCGGCAGGCGGCGCGGCAGGCGCATCACCCGGCCCGCAGCCGTCGGGCCGCCTGGAGCCAGCGGCGGAAAGCCGTCTCCGGCGGGCGCGGATGCGGAACGGGACGCGGGCGGGGAAAGGGGCGCGTCATCCCCCTCGGATGGGACGGGCTGTGCCGCGTGATCGTCCGATGTGCGCATGGTGATGCGGCATAGTGTTCCTTTTCGCACACTGCGTCAAAGTCTTTTCCATGCGGCATGCAGTGCGATATCGCACGCAGCGTTGCGCAAGGCCGTTGCGGGCGGGCTCAGCCCTGCCGGACAAGCCCGGCCAGACGCGCCACCCGCGCGATTTCCTCGTGGAAGGCGGCGGGCTGGATGGGCTTGGCCACGTACCCGTCCATACCGGCCGCCAGCATGCGCTCACGGTCGCCCGCCAGGGCGTGGGCGGTCATGGCCACCACGGGCAGGGCCGGGCTGACGCCGGGGTGCATGGAATTGCGGATGCGCCGCAGGGTTTCGAAGCCGTTCATGCGCGGCATCTCCACGTTCAGCAGCACCAGGTCGAAGCGTTCCGCCGCCAGGCGGGTCAGGGCCTCCACGCCGTCTTGGGCCGTGGAGCAGGTATGCCCGCGCCGTTGCAGCAGACGCGCGGCGATGGTGCGGGCCACCTCGCTGTCGTCGGCCACCAGCACATGCAGCGAACGGCCGGCCGGTTCGCCGGGCTGAAGATCGGACAGGGGTGCGGGCCGGGATGTGGAATGGGCGGAAGGCTGGTCGTGCGGCCGCGCCGGGCGCGGGGCTCCGCCCGCCGGGGCCGCCGGACAGGTCGGCGGACAGTCCGGCCCGCCGGGGGCGGTCGTGGCGGTGCGGGCCACCCCTGCCTGGGCGGCGGGGGCCGGGCGAAGACGGCAGGTGAAATGGAACGAACTGCCCGCTCCCGGCGTGCTGCGCGCCCAGATACTGCCGCCCATCATGCCCACCAACTGGCGGCAGATGGCAAGGCCCAGACCGGTGCCGCCGTAGGTGGCCCCGGTATCTTCCGAAGCCTGCGCATACATGTCGAAGATGGATTCCAGCCGGTCCTCGGCGATGCCGATGCCGGTGTCGCGCACGGTGAACAGCAGGGTGGCCCCGCCCGGCTCGCCGGGGGGAAACAGCGATTCGAACAGGCTTGGCGGCGAGGGCACCGGGGCCACCTCCACCGAGACCACCCCCGCATGGGTGAACTTCACCGCGTTGCCCACCAGGTTGGCCAGCACCTGGGTCAGCCGCACCGGGTCGCCCGCCAGCACCGGGGGAATCTCCGGCGCCACCCGCCAGGACAGGGCCAGCCCGCGCCGGGCCGCCTCGGACTGCACCGAGCGCATCACCTTGCGCACCACGGCGGCGGGCTCGAAGGGGCGCTCCACCAGGCGGATCTGCCGCGCCTCCAGCCGGGAGAAATCCAGCACGTCGTTGAGCAGGGCCAGCAGCGTTTCGGCAGATTCCAGCACCGTCACCAGATGGTCGCGCTGTTCCTCGTCCCCGGCCGATTCCAGCGCAAGGTCGGTCATGCCCAGGATGCCGTTGAGCGAATTGCGGATCTCGTGGCTCATGCCCGCGAGAAAGGCGCTCTTGGCGATGCTGGCGTTCTCGGCGGCGCGCCGGGCCTCGTCCAGTTCGCGCACGGCGCGGTGCTTCAGCAGGGCCACCTCGATGGTGGAATGCAGTTCGCGCTCCTCGAAGGGCTTCACCAGAAAGCCGAACGGCCCGCAGGACTTGGCCCGCTCCAGGGTGGCGGCGTCGGAAAAGGCCGTCAGGAACACCACCGGCACCCCGTACTGAGTGGAGATGCACCCCGCCGCCTCTATGCCGTCCATGGTGCCGCGCAGGCGGATGTCCATCAGCACGAGGTCGGGCCGCAACTCGCCCGCCACGCGCACGGCCTCCTCCCCGTCGGCGGCCATGGCGGGCACGGCGTACCCCAGGCGTTCCAGGGTGCGCCTGATGTCCAGCGCCACGATCTGCTCGTCGTCGACGATGACCACCGAAGGGCGGGAAGATTCCGGAATGGATTGCGATTGCGTCATGGAGCGCTGTCCGGCGGTGCTGAGGGATTGGCGGCGGGGCCTGTGACGCATGCGGGGAGGCGGGCAGCGCGACGGATCGGATTCACTTCGGCATATGCCGCGTTTCACCATTCAATGCAAGATATCTGATGCGCGACACACCCAGCCCCCACCGGTTTTCCCCCATTCCACGACGCAAAAGGGGCCATGCCGCCTTCACGGCACGGCCCCTTCCTGATGGCCTGTTCGTGTTCCCCCCGCAGGTCTTGCGCTGCCGCAGGGAATACGGGATCAGAAACGTTGCAGCACCCAGGCCACGCGGCCCACGATGCGCTCCGCGTGCTTGTCCACGGGCAGGTACTGTTCGGGGTGGGCGGGATTTTCGGAACGCAGCACGAAGCGCCCCTTCTCCGCATCGAGAAAGATGCGTTTCAGCGCCACGCCCTCGTAAGGAACGTACACGCCGTACAGTTCTCCGGAAACCACATTCTTCTGCACCGTATCGATGCCCACGTAGGCGCCCTTGCGCACCAGCGGTTCCATGCTCGATGCGTCCATGCGCACCACCTGCACGGTGGGGCCGGAGTACGACTGCGGTACGGACAGCTTGCCGATGGCCTTCAGCGGGCCACCGCCCTGCTCCGTGACCTCGCAGTGCATGGAATGCACGGTGACCACGCTGCTCTTGGCATCCGGGTCGCCGTAGCGGGCCGGATCCTCCAGCACCATGCCGGCGGCGGGGGCGTCCAAACAGCTTCATGTACCAGTCGGAAGGCACGGAATTGCGGCGCTTGGCGTCGGAAATGCTGGACTGCCGGATGTCGAGCACCTCGGCGAGTTCCACTTGGGTACGCGTATTGGTGGCCAGCTTGATGCGCTCAAAAACTTCTTCAAAGGTGGACACGGTGTTCTCCCATTCAAGAATTACGGCCCCACGGCCGCGCCCCGGCGCGGCGGAAACCGGTCCCCGGCGTGCGCCTCACATTCCTGGAGGTTGCGGCGCACCGTGGAGTGCTGCCTCGCATGGAACGAGCGACACGTCAATGCCGTGATGCATGTGCTCGCCTGAAAACGGATGCACCGCATCGGCAACGCTGCGTCGCTCGTTACCGCCCGCATGCCGGGTCGTTACGCATTCTGGCAATACAAAAACGGTGCCACCGCTGGATAGGGTCCATGATTCCCGGTGGTAGCAGCCTGTATAGCGTAACGCGCTTTCCGGTATCGGAGCGACAGCCCGTAACATTGTTACACTGCCCGTGAAATGGCAGTGTAACAATGTTACACTAGCGCCCCTGGAACTGTTTCAGGAACGGATCGTTGGGGGTGAGGATGATGCGCGTGTTGTCGCGGAACACCTTGCGGTAGGCGTCCAGGCTGCGCTGGAAATCGTAGAATTCCGGCGACTGCGTAAGCGCTTCGGAGAAGATGCGCGCGGCGTCGGCGTCGCCTTCGCCCCGCAGCATCTCTGACTTGCGGGTGGCCTCGGCCATGAGCACGGTGCGCTCGCGGTCGGCGGCGGAGCGGATCTTGGTCGATTCCTCCTGGCCTTCCGAGCGGTACTGCTTGGCCTGGCGCTCTCGTTCGGCGCGCATGCGGCCGAAGATGGCGCGCTGGTTCTCCGTGGGCAGGTCGGTGCGCTTGATGCGCACGTCGATGATCTCCATGCCGTACTCGCGCAGCAGTTCAGAGGTGCGGGCCGTCACCGCGCCCATGATTTCGGCGCGCTTGGAAGAGACCACCTCGGTCAGGGTGTTGCGCCCCACAAAGACGCGCAACTGCGAGTACACGGTGTCGTCCAGGCGGGCCTGGGCGCCGGGAATGGTGCGCACGGTGCGGTAGAAGGTCAGCGGGTCGGTGATGCGCCAGCGGGCGTAGTTGTCCAGCACGATGGCCTTCTTGTCGCTGGTCAGGGCCTCGGCCGAGCGGGCGTCGTAGTCCAGGATGCGCGCGTCGAAGTACACCACGTTCTGGACGAACGGCAGCTTGAAGTGCAGGCCGGGCGTCACCACGCCGCCGACGGGCTCGCCCAGTTGCAGCACGATGGCCTTCTGGGTCTGGTGCACGGTGTACATGCACTGGCTGCCCATGATCAGCAGCGCCGCAAGGGCGATGAGCACGGTAATGGTACGGCGATCCATGCTATTCGCTCCCCTTGCGGGCCGCGCCCGCGTCGCCCCGGGGCCGCGCCCCGTCCAGCGGCAGGTAGGGCAACATGCGCGCCCCCGCCTCGCCGGGAATGACGATCTTCTCCATGCCGGGCGCGGAAAGCACCTCTTCCATAGCCTCCAGGTACAGGCGCTTGCGGGTCACGTCCTTGGCCTTGTTGTATTCCTTCAGCACGGCCAGGAAGCGGTTGGCCTGGCCCTCGGCCTCGCGCACGCGGGCCTGCCGGTACGCCTCGGCCTGGTTGACCACCTCGGCGGCCAGGCCGCGGGTGCGGGGAAGTATCTCGTTCTGGTAGGCCTCGGCCTCGTTGATGATGCGGCTCTTGTCCTCGCGGGCGCTGGCCACGTCCTTGAATGCGTCGATGACCTCTTTCGGCGGGTGCACGTCCTGCATCTGCACGGCCAGCACGCGCACGCCCACCTGGTAGATGTCCAGGATGTCCTGCAACAGCGCCAGCGTGTCGTTCTGGATGAGCTGCTTGCCGTCGGTGAGGGCGGCGTCGATGCGGCTGTTGCCGATGACCTCGCGCATGGCGGCTTCGCCCGCGCTGCGCACCACGGCGGAGGGGTTGGTGACGTTGAACAGATACTGGACGGGGTCCTTGATCTGGTACTGGATGCTGAACTGCACGTTGACGATGTTCTCGTCGCCCGTGAGCATGGCGGCTTCCTCGGGCACGATGCGCCCGCCCCCCTGCTGGAACGACGCGCCCTGCGCCAGCGAGCGGAAGCCCACCTCGGCCCGTTGCACCTGGGTCACCTTGGGGGTGTACACCGATTCCACGGGGAACGGCAGGTGGTAGTGCGGTCCCGATTCCACGGTGCGGTCGTAGCGGCCGAAGCGCAGCACCACCCCCAGTTCGTCGGGCTCGACGATGTAGATGCCCGATGCCGCCCACAACAGGACGAACACCAAGACCACCAGCTTCCCGGCGGGGAAGGGGTATTCGCGGAATTTGCGGAAGGTTTCCCCGAGCTTTTCGAAGTCCGGTCCGGAGGGGTCGTCCCAACCGCCGGGGCCGCCAGGGCCGCCGGAACCGCCCGAACCGCCCGAACCGCCCGAACCGCCCCACCGCGCCACCCGGAGTGCCGCTGCCGTTTTTCTTGCAGTTTTTCCCAATCCCAGTTCATAATGCCTCAAAAATAGGGCAGATGTGGAATGCGGTCAAGGCATGACGCCGATTTGCGGCCCCACCCCGTCTGCCGGAGCACCCATGAAACCGATTTCCGACCGCCCGTTCCGGGCCTATGACATACGCGGCATCGTCGATGCCGACTTCGACGCCGAATGGGTGGAGCGCCTTGGGCGCGCCTGCGGCTCCTACCTGCTGGAGCGCGGCATCCCGTCCGCCGTGGTGGGCCACGACTGCCGCCACAGTTCCCCCGCCTACCACGACGCGCTGGCCGCCGGGCTCATCGCCTGCGGCATCGACGTGGTCAGCGTGGGCATGGTGCCCACCCCCCTGCTGTACTTCGCGGTGCGCCACCTGGAGCGCCAGGGCGGCGTCATGATCACCGCCAGCCACAACCCGCCGGAATACAACGGCTTCAAGGTTTGGGCCGGGCAGACCACCATCCACACCGCCGAAATCCGCCGCATCTACGAAATCCTCGCCGCCGGGCGCTTCGCCTCCGGCAAGGGCGTGGGCTGTTCACTGGACATCGTGCCCGCCTACATGGAGGCGGTGACGCAGCGGGTGCGGCTTGCCCCGCGCGCCTCCGGCCCCCTGAAGGTGGTGGTGGACGGCGGCAACGGCGCGGGCGGCGAGATCTGCGCCGAACTGCTGCGCCGCCTGGGCGCCGACGTGGTCGCGCAGTACTGCGAGCCGGACGGTGCCTTTCCCAACCACCATCCCGACCCGGTGGTGGAGGCCAACATGCGCGACCTCAAGGCCCGCGTGGCCGCAGAGGGCGCGGACCTGGGCATCGGCCTGGACGGCGACGCCGACCGCCTGGGCGTGGTGGACGCGCACGGCCGCCTGCTGTTCGGCGACGAACTGCTCTCGCTCTTCGCGCGCGACCTGCTGGCCCGCAAGCCGGGGGGCGAGGTGATGGCCGACGTGAAGTGCTCGCACCGCCTGTTCCGCGACATCGAGGCCCACGGCGGCAAGCCCGCCATGTGGATCACCGGCCATTCGGTGATGAAGGCCCGCATGCTGGAGGTGAACGCCCCGCTGGCGGGCGAGATGAGCGGGCACATGTTCTTCAACGAGGGCTGGTACGGCTTCGACGACGCCATCTACGCGGCGGCCCTGCTGCTGCGCATCCTCTCCGCGTCCGGGGTGCCGCTGACGGAACTGCCCGGCTGGCCGCCCTCGCACGCCACGCCGGAACTGCACATGGCCTGCCCGGACGAGGTGAAGTTCGACGTGGTGCGCCGTGCGCAGGAACATTTCCGGGCGCTGTACGACGTCAACGAGATCGACGGCGCGCGGATCACCTGGCCCGACGGCTGGGCCCTGGTGCGGGCCTCGAACACCCAGCCGGTGCTGGTGCTGCGCTTCGAGGCGGAAACGCCCGGACGCCTGGCCGAAATCCGCGCGCTGGTGGAAACCCCGCTCACGGCCTGGATAGCCGAGGCGTTGGCCGGTGACGCCACCACCGCATAGCCGGCGCCCGGCTGCCGCACCGCCGGACCTCCACACCGCCAGACCGGCAGCCCGGCACGCAGGAGCCTGATCCATGTTCCGCCTCTTTCCCAAGCGCGAGCGCGGCGAGCCGCGCCTGCCGCTGGTCCACGCCGACACGCCGGGCCAGTTCCTGCTGCGCACCATGCTGCTGCTGACCGTGTTCGCATTGACGGCGTGGGCCTTCTGGGCCAACAACGAACGCCGCCTGGCCGACCTGCGCGCCTCCTCCGCCGTATGGGACGAGGCGGACCTGCTGGCCGACGCGCAGGAAAAGGCCCTGCGCGAACTGGTGGGCGCCTTCCGCGAGGTGCACGGGCTGAAGCTGGTCATCCACATCCGGCGCGACACCCCGGAACTGCCCACCGTGGACGCCCGCACCATCTTCGTGGGGCTGTGCCCGGCAAAGGGGCAGGCCATCGTGGAACTGCCCCCGCTGGTGCGCAGGGCCTACGGCGAAACCCTGCCCCAGACCCTGGAAAACGACTGGCTGCGCCCCGCCATGGCGTCCGGCCAGTGGGCCGAAGGGCTGGTGCGCACCCTGAAATACCTGTGGGACAAGCTGGGCGAGGCCTGATCCGGCCCGGTCACGGACCGGCCTTGCCTAGCCCTGTCTAGCCCTGTCCGAACCGGCCATATTTTTTGCCATCCAGTTACCCCCAACCGACATCACCGGACCATCGCATGACCATCAAGAACGTCCAGGCCTTCACCGACGGCTCGTGCCTCGGCAACCCCGGCCCCGGCGGCTGGGCCGCCGTGCTGCGCTGCAACGGCTCGGAGCGCGAGCTTTCGGGGGGCTTCGCCCTGACCACCAACAACCGCATGGAAATCCTGGCGGTCATCGAGGCCCTTTCCATCCTGAAGGAACCGTGCAGCGTGGACCTGCACACCGACTCGCAGTACGTGCGCAACGCGGTGGAAAAGAAATGGCTGGCGGGCTGGCGCCGCAACGGCTGGAAGACCAGCGACAAGAAGCCGGTGAAGAACCGCGACCTGTGGGAACGGCTGCAACCCCTGCTGGACGTGCACACGGTGCGCTTTCACTGGGTGCGCGGCCATTCCGGCCACCCGGAGAACGAACGGTGCGACGTGCTGGCCCGCACCCGCGCCTCGTCGGGCGGGCTGCCCCCAGACACGGGATACCGGGAATGACCCGTACCGGGGGACCGGCCAAAGCCATGGCATTTGCCGATGGCGGGGCGAACCCGGTAGGGTTATCCCCCATTCTTTTTTTGGGGAAATCCGGCTAGAAACGCGCATGCACCCCCGCAACGCAACCACCGGACGCCCCGCCGAGCGGGCCACGGAGCGCTCAATGGTCACCCGCACCCGCAACGGCCAGGCCCTCGACCTTCCCCTCGGCACGCGCATGCTGCTGAACATGGCGGGCACCAAGGAAAACCTGTCCAGCGAACTGGTGGGGTTGCAGCACTTCGAATACCTGATCCTGAAAATGCCGCTGGTGCCCGGCATCCGCGCGCGGCTGCTGAACGGAGAGATGGTGACCCTGCGCTACATCGCCGGGGGCACCATCTTCGGTTTCAAGAGCCAGGTGCTGAACCACATCGTCAAGCCGGGCTTCCTGCTGTTCGTGGAGTACCCCGACTCCATGGAACAGGTGGACCTGCGCCGGCACCGCCGGGTCAACTGCCTGCTGCCCGCCGCCGTGCACGGCCGCCATGGCGTGCACAAGTGCATCCTGCTGGACCTCAGCGAGGGCGGCTGCAAGGTCTCGCTGGAACTGCAACGCGAGGACCCCTTCCGCGAAACCGCCGTGGACGACATGCTGGTGTTGCAGTGCGGCTTCTTCGGCAGCGAGGGCGCGGCCCAGACCTCCCTTTCCTGCCTGGTGAAAAGCATCTCCATGGACGGCAGCCGGGTGCAGCTGGGCCTGAAGTTCGCCGACCTCGGCACCGATACGCAGCTGGAACTGTCCACCTACCTCGACAGCGTGTCCTGCCTAGTGTGACCGCCGGGCTGCCCGCCGCGGCCCCGTCCGGTCCATGGCACCGCTCCCCGTTTCCGGGGCGCTTGACGCCCCCCTGCCCCGCCACTACCTGATGCCTCGGGCCATGCGCCGTCACGGCGTTGCACGGCGCGCCCCAGCCGTGCGTACGACGCGCATCCCCCTTCCCCCGCACGGAGCCCCGCATGACCGACGCGCAGACCATGGGACACCTCTGGGACGGCCTTGGCCGCCCCCTGCTGCGTCTGGTGCTGTCCATGTCCGCCGGGCTGTTCGTGGCCAACTGCATAGAGGCCCTGCACTGGACGAGCGGGGTGGCCCGGCTGGCCGCGCCGCTGGTGCGCCTGGGGCACCTGCGCGACGTGGCCGGGGCGTCGTTCTCGCTGGCGTTCTTCTCGTCCGTGGCGTCCAACTCGCTGCTGGCCGAAAGCTACGAAAAGGGCGAACTGTCCAGGCGCGAACTGCGCTTCGCCAACCTGTTCAACAGCCTGCCCAGCTACTTCGTGCACCTGCCCACGCTGTTCTTCATCACTTGGCCGGTGCTGGGCTTTCCCGCCGTGGTCTACGTGGGGCTGACCCTGCTGGCCGCCTTCCTGCGCACCGCGCTCACGGTCGCCTGCGGCCGGGTGCTGCTGCCCCCGCTGCCCGAAGGCTGCGTGGCCTGCCATCTGGACGGGCATGAATCCGGAGGCTGGCGGGCCGGTCTGCACACGGCGTGGCTGCGCTTTCGCAAGCGCATGCCACGGGTGGTCTTCTTCACAGTGCCCACGTACGCGGCCGTGTACTTCATGCAGCAGGCGGGCTGGTTCCACCTGGCCGAAGCCTGGATGGCCCGGCACACGGACGCCCTGTCCTTCCTGCGGCCGGAAGCGCTGGGCATCGTGCTGTTGCACCTGGCGGCGGAATTCGGCGCGGCGGTGTCCGCCGCCGGGGCGGTGCTGGGCGGCGGAGCGTTGACCGAGCGCGAGATCGTGCTGGCCCTGCTGGCGGGCAACGTGCTGTCCACGCCCATGCGCGCCTTCCGCCACCAGTTCCCGTCCTACTCCGGATACTTCAAGCCCGCGCTGGCGGTGGAGCTCATCGTGGTCAACCAGGCCCTGCGCGCCGCGTCCATCGCGCTGGTGGGGCTTGGCTACTACTGGGCCACCCTGCCCTGACGCCGTCCGCCGAGGTCATTCCCCGATGATCTTCACCAGCACCCGCTTGCGGCGCCCGCCGTCGAACTCTCCGTAGAACACCTGCTCCCACGGGCCGAGGTCCAGCTTTCCCTCGGTCACGGCCACCACCACCTCGCGGCCCATGATCTGGCGCTTCATGTGCGCGTCGGCGTTGTCCTCGCCCACGTTGTGGCGGTACTGGCGCACCGGCTCGTGCGGGGCCAGCCGTTCCAGCCACTGCTCGTAGTCGTGGTGCAGGCCGCTTTCGTCGTCGTTGATGAACACGCTGGCCGTGATGTGCATGGCGTTGACCAGGCACAACCCCTCGCGGATGCCGCTTTCCGCCAGTTCCGCGTCCACCTGCGGGGTGATGTTGATGAACGCCCGCCGCGTGGGCACGTTGAACCACAATTCCTT